>NZ_JBVKBI010000001.1:0-186400 GCF_055639035.1 Streptomyces sp. NPDC107654 | reverse complement strand
AGTGGCTCTCCGGGGTTTTTGGTTGGGGGGCCCGCTTCGGCGGGGGGGGGGGGGTGGGGCCCCCCCCCCCCCCCCCCACCGCCGACCACCGACGATCACCGCCAGGGACACCGACCACCGACCACGGGGGGCCCACGCATGTCCGACACCGCCCGCGCCGCGCTCGACGGCGCCCGCCTCTACCTCTGCACGGACGCCCGCAGGCGCCAGGGCGATCTGCCCGAGTTCCTGGACGCGGTCCTGGCCGGCGGTGTCGACATCGTGCAGCTGCGCGACAAGGGCATGGAGGCCGCCGAGGAGCTGGAGCACCTGGAGGTCTTCGCCGACGCCTGCGCCCGGCACGGCAAGCTGCTCGCGGTCAACGACCGGGCCGACGTCGCGCACGCCTCCCGGGCCGCGCACCCCCACGGTGCCGCCGTGCTCCACCTCGGCCAGGGCGACCTCCCGGTCCCCGCGGCCCGCGCCGTCCTCGGCGACGACGTCCTCATAGGCCGTTCCACGCACTCCGCGGCCGAGGCCGAGGCCGCCGCCGTCCAGGAGGGCGTGGACTACTTCTGCACCGGCCCCTGCTGGCCCACCCCCACCAAGCCCGGCCGCCACGCCCCCGGCCTGGACCTGGTCCGTCACACGGCGGCCCTCGGTACCGACCGCCCCTGGTTCGCCATCGGCGGCATCGACCTCGGCACCCTGGACCAGGTGCTGGACGCCGGCGCCCGCCGGGTGGTCGTGGTCCGCGCGATCACCGAGGCGGACGACCCGGCCGAGGCGGCGGCGGAGTTCGCGAAGCGGCTGCGCGACGCCCGCTAGCGCCGTTCTGTCCACCTGCTGGACAGGAATCCGGCAATTCGGGCAAATTTCCGATGTGCGGTTGGGGGACCGCCCACCCCTGGCTAACCTGCCGGTATGGCCCTCGGAACCGCATCCACCAGGACTGATCGCGCACGCACCGTGCGCGACATGCTCGCCACCGGCAAGACGACGTACTCCTTCGAGTTCTCGGCGCCGAAGACCCCCAAGGGCGAGCGGAACCTGTGGAGCGCGCTCCGGCGGGTCGAGGCGGTCGCCCCCGACTTCGTCTCCGTGACCTACGGCGCGGGCGGCTCGACCCGCGCGGGCACGGTCAAGGAGACCCAGCAGATCGTCGCGGACACCACGCTGACCCCGGTCGCCCACCTCACCGCGGTCGACCACTCCATCGCCGAGCTGCGCAACATCATCGGCCAGTACGCGGACGCCGGCATCCGCAACATGCTCGCCGTGCGCGGCGACCCGCCCGGCGACCCGATGGGTGAGTGGGTGGCGCACCCCCGGGGCCTGACCTACGCGGCCGAACTCGTCCGGCTCATCAAGGAGTCGGGCGACTTCTGCGTGGGTGTCGCCGCGTTCCCGGAGATGCACCCGCGCTCCTCGGACTGGGACACCGACGTCGCCCGCTTCGTGGACAAGTGCCGTGCGGGCGCCGACTACGCCATCACACAGATGTTCTTCCGGCCGGAGTCGTATCTGCGGCTGCGCGACCGCGTGGCCGCAGCGGGCTGTGACACCCCCGTCATCCCGGAGGTACTGCCGGTCACCAGCGTGAAGATGCTGGAACGGTTGCCGAAGCTCAGCAACGCCCATGTCCCGGACGCCCTGAAAGAGCGGATCCTCACAGCGAAGGACGATCCGGCGGCGGTACGCTCCATCGGTATCGAGTTCGCCACGGAGTTCTGCGCTCGGCTGCTGGCCGAGGGAGTGCCCGGACTGCACTTCATCACGCTCAACAGCTCCACGGCGACCCTGGAAATCTACGAGAACCTGGGCCTGCACCACCCCCCGCAGGCCTAGACCGTCCGCACCGCGGTACGACACACTGCGTAGCGGTCACTGGGAGAGGGGCGTACATGGGCTGGACGGTCCTCTACATCGCGTTCGGTGTCGTCGCGCTGTGGTTGCTGGGCGAGGTACTGCTGCAGTACAAGGCGCGGTTGCGCTGGCGTCTGCTCGCCTTCGCCGGGTTCGTCGGCGTGGTGCTGGGCGTGCTGATGCCGTCCGTCGTCGTGATCGGGCTGGGCGCGATCGCCTTCGCGGTCGGCCAGACCTACGTGACGCTGTCGTTCCGCCGCGGCTTCGCGTCCGGCTGGGCCGTCAAGCGGCCCGGCCCCGAGGCCGCCGGCGGCCCCAAACGCCGCCGTGGCCGGGCCGACCGCCACGATCCCGTCCCGCAGGGCCCCGCCCCGGAGCCCGCCGGGCCCGACGACGAGCAGGCCGGTGACCACGGCGGCTACGGCTCCGCCCGGACGCACGGCGACTTCGACGGCGACCATGGCGACTACGACGACTACGACCGCGACGACGTCTTCACCCCGTCCGCCGCCCGCACCGCCGAGCCGACCGCCGCCGAGACCACCGCCGTCTACGAGCCCCGGCCCCTCCCCGAGGACACCGGTTCCTACGGTGTCTACGGCGACACCGCAGCCCCCGCGCACTCCGCCCAGCAGAGCCACGCCTACGACTACTCGGGCTACGGCCAGCAGGGCTACGGCTACGACGTCGCGGGCCAGCAGGGCTACGCCAACTACTCCGACCCGTACATCGGCAGCCAGTCCTACGGCTCCTACGACCCGGCGTACGGCCAGCAGTACGGGCAGCAGCAGGGCTACGCCCAGGACCCGTACGCCACCGGTGGTTACGGCGAGACGCCGGCCGGCGGGGTGTGGGTGCCGCAGCAGCGCACCGACGAGACCTACGGCGGCGAACTCCCGCAGGAGCAGCCGTACCCGCACCAGCCGGGCGGCCCGCAGCCGCAGCCCGGGGCCGGGTACGACGAGCAGTACCGCTTCTGAGTCACCGTGAGCCGCGGAACCCCGGGCCCTCCACGATCAGCCCGGCCACCAGCGCGCCCGACATACCGGCGTGCGGCAGGCCGCCCCCGGGGTGGGACCAGCCGCCGGCCGTGAACAGGCCCGGAACCGCCGTGGTGTTGGCCGGATGCAGCACACCCTCCGGCCCCGCCAGCGCGGGCGGCGGAACCGCGCCTCCTGTGGCGCCCGTCTCCCGCTCGGTGTCCAGCGGGGTGCGGACCTCGCGCCACAGGACCCGCTCGCGCAGCCCCGGCACGGCGCGCTCGGCGGCGGCGACCATCCGGTCCGCGAAGGTGTCGGCGGCCCCCGGCGCCGCCCAGTCGAACTCCGTGGCCGACGGCACGGTGGCCGTCAGCACCAGGGACTCGTGGTCCCCGTCGGGCCGCAGCGAAGGGTCGTCCGGCCGGTCCACGACGACCTGCGGGACGTCGGGCACCACCCCGTGCCGGAACAGGTCCAGATCCCCGTCGGCGTCGGCCGTGTGCACCACCGTGCGGTGCACGGCACCGGGCTCCCGCGCCCCGCGCAGCGCCAGACACACGACGACGCGGCCCGGGTGGCGGTCCTCCGGGTCCGGGGGCACGTCCCGCGCGCCGTACACCTCGCCGCCCGGGACCAGGCCGCGCAGCCGCCACGGCCCCGCGCCGACGACGAAGTCCGCCTCGGCCGCCGTGCCCCCGGCCAGCTCCACTCCCGCCGCCCGGCCGTCCTCCACCAGGATCCGGGTGACATCGGCGCCGAAGACGAACTCGACCCGGCGCTGCAGGCACCGCTCGTACACCGCGCGCGCCAGCTCGCGGACTCCGCCGCGCACGTACCAGGTGCCGAAGGCGTGCTCCATGTAGGGCAGCACGGCCGCGCTCGCCGGAGCGGTCCCTGCGTCGACGCCGTACGCGAGCGCGTACCCGTCGAGCAGCTGGGCCAGCCGGTCGTCGCGCAGCTCCCGCCTGCAGATCTCGAACAGCTTGACCACGCGGTGAGTGCGCAGCAGCCGCTTGTACGAGGTGCCCGGGTACGGCTCCTTCGTGAGCAGCACGTCCCAGTTGGGCCACAGCGGCTCCTCCAGCAGCGGCCGGCGGGTGCGGTCCCATGCCTCGCGGGCCCGCACCAGGAAGTCGCCCCAGCGCTCGCCCGCCCCCGCGCCCAGCGCCTCGTCGAGCGCCGCGACGACCCCCGCGCGGGAGGCGTTGGGCAGGGACACCTCGGTGCCGTCCGCGAAGACGTGCCGTGCGGACGGGTCGACCTGGACCAGCTCGACGCGGTCCTCCAGCGCCTCCTTGCCGGTCTTGACGAACAGGTCGCGGTACACGGCGGGCAGCGTCAGCAGTCCCGGGCCCGTGTCGAAGCGGAAGCCCTCCCGCTCGAACCGGCGCACCGCACCGCCGTACGTCTCCGTACGCTCGTACACCACCACCCGGTGGCCCGCGACGGCCAGCCGGGCGGCAGCCGCCATCGCGCCCATCCCGGCGCCGATCACCGCAATCCGTGCCATGCCAGCGACTTTATCGACCGCCACCGACACCCCGGCCGCCGGGCGGCCCGCGGCGCGGGTCAGGGGCCCCGCGAGGCCAGGCGCCGCTCCTCCCGGCGCTGGGCCCGGCGGCGCAGGAAGCGCCGGATGCGCGAGGCCAGGAACAGCAGCATCAGCAGCCCGCCGGCCAGCAGCACGGCCGCGACGACCGCCGCCGCCAGCGGATGGAACATCGCGAACGCGACGACACCGCCGACCCCGAGGTCCTCGGCGACGCTCAGCGCGAGGTTGCTGAACGGCTCCGGCGAGGTGTTGACGGCCATCCGGGTCCCGGCCTTGACGGTGTGGCTGGCCAGCGCCGTCGACCCGCCGATCAGACCGGCCGCCACGTCGGAGAGCGAGCCGCTCTGCCCGGCGAGCAGCGCCCCCACCCAGGCTCCGGCGAGCGGGCGGACCACCGTGTGCACGGAGTCCCACAGCGAGTCGACGTACGGGATCTTGTCGGCGACCGCCTCGCACAGGAACAGCACCGCCGCCACGATCAGCACCTCGGGGCGCTGGAGGGTCTGCGGGATGTCGTCGCCGACTCCCGTCACGCCGAAGAGGCCGAGCAGCAGCACCACCGCATAGGCGTTGACGCCGCTGGCCCAGCCGCTGGTGAAGACCAGGGGGAGTACGGACACGGACGCGATCGTAGCCAGCCGGCGGGCCGCCGTCGTGGGCACGCGCGCGTACGGCTGAGTACGCGTACTCAGACGGCGAGATGAGTAGGTGCGCGGATGGGGCGGCGGCCGCCGGGACGAGAGAGTGGAGCCACGGCAAGGGGGCGTGGCGCGGCACCGCCGACACGGGGCGGCGGAACGGCGCCCGCCCGCCGGCCGCACCTTCCGCCGATCCGTCGGCGGAAGCGAGACACGGGGGCCTCGGGGGAAGACCACCACGGGGGTCCGCACGGGGGAACCCGTACGGGGGAGTACGGGAAGGAAGTACGGGGGCGACCGGGGGAACGACGGGGGACTCACCGGGTGGATCGGGTTCACGGGGGAGCACGGGGGAGCCCGGTGGGTACGGGGGAAACGGAAGGCGCCGGTCCGGCAGTGGACCGGCGCCTTCCGCGTACGTTCCGCGGTCCCGCCTCAGACCGTGCCGCTGACCCGTCCCTGGAGCAGCCGGGACAGGGCCGCGTGGACGTCGTCCAGGGAGCGCTCGGGCTGGAAGGACTTCCAGTCCAGCGCGGCCACCAGGACCATGCCGACCAGTGCCGCCGCGGTCAGCTGGACGTCGATCTCGTCGCTGAACTCGCCGGCCGCCACGCCGTCCCGGAGCACCCCCTCGACCACCGCGACCGCCTCCTGCCGCACCACCATCAGCGTGGACTGCCAGGCCCGGTTGGTGCGCCACAGCTCGGCGACGTACAGCTGGGTGAAGGCCGGGTAGCGGTCGATGAAGACCAGGCCCGCGCGGATCATCGCGTCCAGCGCGTCGACCTTGCCGCGGCCCTCGCGTGCCGTTTCCTCGGCCGCCTCCCTCAGGGAGGCGGTGAGCAGGCCGACGCCGTGCCTGAGCAGTTCCTCGAAGAGGACGGACTTGCTCGCGAAGTTGTAGTAGACCGTGCCCTTCGCGACCCCGGCCCGCTCGGCGATCTCGTCGACCGTGGTCGCGGAGAAGCCCTGCTCGGCGATGAGCGTGACGGCCGCCTCGTAGAGCTTCTGCCGGGTGGCCTCGCGGCGCGTGCTGCCGCCGGCCTTGGCGCTGCTGCTTTCCATGGCCCCGATTCTCACAGGTACGCGCGCGTGCGGACGCGGCCCGGGGATCACAGGCTCAGCTCCGGGTGCAGCCGGTCCAGCGTCCACACCTGGCGGCGGCGGGCCGCGAGGGCGGTCAGCGCGAGGGCGCCGGCGGTGAACGCGGTGAGCACGGCGCAGGCCTGCCACACCGGGCCGAGCCCGCCGCCCGTGATCAGCCGGCGCAGCGCCTCCACGATGTAGCTCATCGGCAGGTACGGGTGGATCGCGTTGAAGAAGCCGGGGCTGGTCTGCACCGGGTAGGTGCCGCCCGCCGAGGTCAGCTGCAGCATCAGCAGCGCGAGCACCAGGATCCGGCCCGCCGCGCCGAAGCGGGCGTTCAGCCACTGCACGATCGCCGCGAAACACGCCGTGACCAGGAACAGGAAGCCCACCGTGCCGGCCGCCCGGGTCATCTGCAGACCGATCGCCCAGTGCAGGACGGCCATCAGCGCGGCCACCTGGAGCACGCCCACGGCCACCACCGGCAGCCAGCCGGCGAACGCGATCCGCCAGGCCGGGGAGCCGGCCGCGAGGGCGCGCCGGTTGAGCGGCGGGATCAGCATGTAGGCGACCATCGCGCCCACCCAGAGCGACAGCGGGATGAAGTAGGGGGCGAAACCGGTGCCGTAGTTCGGCGCCTTGTGCAGGTCGTGGGAGGCCAGGTGGACCGGGTCGGCCATCACGCCGGTGCGCCGGTCGCGGTCCTGCTTGTCGTAGTCCGGGATCTTCCTCGCGCCGGAGTGCAGCCCGCCGGCCAGCTTCCCGGAGCCGTCGGAGAGCTTGTACAGGCCGCCGTTCAGGGTCTCGGCACCCGACTTCGCGGTGCCGATGCCCTTGTCGAGCGTGACCGCTCCGGTATGGGCGGTGCCGAGTCCGGTGTGCAGCTTCTCGGCGCCGGCGGCGACCCGGTGCGCGCCCGTGTTCAGCTTGTTGATCTTCTTGACGGCGTCGTCGACGTCCTCGGAGAGGTGCGGTGCGCGCTCGGCGAGGGCGTCGGCCTGCTTCTGGAGCGTGCCGAGGTTGGCCCGCATCGTCTTCAGGTCGCCGTCCTGGTCGGCGATGAGGGTGCCGAGGTCGTCGGCGACGGTGGCGACCTCCTTGGCGGCGGTCCTGGCCCGCTTCAGGTCCGGGCAGACGGGGTCGGGGAGGGTCGCGGGCTCGCACCGCTTCCGGTACACCTCGTCCAGGACGGCGGCGGACGCGTGGGCGGTCCTGGCGGCGCCCGGCGCCACCTTCACCAGCACGTCGAGGTTGTCCTTGACCGCCTTGGCCGAGTCGGAGACCAGCCTGGCGGTGTCGCCGATGGTCTTCTCGTTGGTCCGGACGAACGGGCCGGCCTTGGCGTAGACGCCGTTGACCTTGTCGGCGAGCGCCTGGGTGCCGTCGGCGACCTGCCGCGAGCCCTCCTGGAGGTCACCGGAGCCGGTGTCGAGCTTCTTCAGGCCCTTGGCCAGCTTGCCGCTGCCGCCCTTGGCCTCCTTCAGCCCGTCCGCGAGGTCTTTGGAGCCCTTCTCCGCCTTTCCGATGCCGCTGTTCAGCTTGTCGGCGCCCCGCGCGGCCGTGACGGTCTTGTCGTGGATGTCGGAGAAGGACACGAAGATCTTGTCCAGGAAGGTGCGGGAGGCCTTCGTGGACGCGGCCGTGCGCACCTCGTTGAAGACGGTGCGGGAGATCTGGCCGACGATGTAGTTGTTCGCGTCGTTGGTGCGCACCCGGAGGGCGCCGGTCTCCGGGGAGTCGCCCGAGCTGGACGCGATACGACGGCTGAAGTCGGCCGGCATGGTCAGCGACAGGTAGTAGGTGCCGTCCTCGACGCCCGCGCGGGCCTCCTCGTCGCTCACCTCGTGCCACGCGAAGGTCCGGCTGTCGCGCAGCCCGTCCACGATGTCGTCCCCGGCGGTGATCTTCTTCCCGCCCGCCGTGGCGCCCTTGTCGTCGTTCACCAGGGCCACCGGGATCCGGTCCAGACGGCCGTACGGGTCCCAGAAGGACCACAGGTACAGGGCGCCGTACAGCAGGGGCAGCACGAGCAGCGCGACCAGCGCGGCGCGCGGCAGCCTGCCGCGCCCGAAGCGCCTCAGCTCAAGCGCGGCCAGCCTCGGTGAGCGCATCGCCGGTCTCCTCCCCCTTCTGTTCCTGCTCCTCTTCCCGCTTCTCTTCCTGCTTCTCCCGCTGCCCCCCGTGCCGCTTCCCCGGGTCCCGTTCCGGCTCCGGTTCCTCCTCCTGCCCCGGCCCGGTCGTCTCCGACGCCGTCGCCACGGCGACGCAGTCCCGGGGCGCGGTGCGGCAGACGGCCACGACCGTCGTCCCCGCGCGCGTGAGGGAGCGCAACACGTCCCACAACCCGGCGCGTTCGTCGTCCGAGAGCTTCATGTCGACGTCGTCCACACCGAGCAGCCGGGGCCGGCCGAGCAGGGCCAGCGCGAGGGAGAGCCGCAGCTCCTGCGGCCGCTCCAGATCACGTACCGCGGTCCGGGACCCCTTCGGGAGGGTCTCCAGGTCCAGCCCCGCGGCGGCCAGAGCCGCGTCGACCCGCAGCCGCGCCTCGTGCACACGCTGGGCGCGGGGCCGCAGCAGCTCGCGCAGGGAGTCGCCGAACCGGCGCTGCAGCAGGGCCCGTTCGCGCAGGTGCTCGCCGACGGTCAGGGCCGGCTCCAGGTCGGTCACGCCGGTCACGTTCGCCACCGCGCTGACGCGGCGCAGGGCCGCCATGTGCCGGGGGAGTTTGAACCCGCCGATCGCGGCCACTCCTTCGGTGGGCTTCATCCGTCCCGTGAGTGCGAGCAGCAGACACGTGCGGCCGGAGCCGGACGGCCCCTCGATCGCGATCAGTGAGCCGGGCTCCGCGTCCACGGTCACCCCGCGGAAGGCCCACCCCCGTGGCCCCCTGAGCCCGAGGCCCTCGGCCCTGACGTCCGCGCCGACCGCGGCGTCCGCCCCGCCCGTGCCGTCCACTGAGCCCCCTGCGCACAATTTGAACTGACTGGTCAGTGCAAAAATACGCCCGAACCCACGATCGAGGCAAAGGCCCAGGTCAGAACGGATTGTCAGTGGCATACCGCACGATGGGCACATACGGCATTCATGCCGTCACCCAGACGACAGGAGGTTCGTCATGGCCCACTCGTCCGCAGCCGCCGCCCGCCGGCGCCGCGCCACCGGCCCTGCCCCCTCACTGACCGGTCCGGCGAGCGACGTGCACCCCGTGCTCCGCCGGGCCACGGCCCCGCCCGCCGCCCTCGACCTGCTCGCCCAGGCGCGCGCCGGACTGGAGGAGGCCACTGTCCTGGACACACCCAACGAGCGCTATGCGACGGCCCACCTGGCCGCCCTGCGCACCGCCGCCGCCGTCCTCGCCGCCCGCGGCCGGCCCGAGACCACCCCGCGCCGCAGGGCCCGGATCCGCAGCGCCTGGGAGGTGCTGCCCGAGATCGCCCCGGAGCTGACCGAGTGGAGCGCGCTGTTCGCCTCCGGCGCCGCCCGTCGCGCCCGCGCCGAGGCGGGCATCCAGGGCGCGGCCGGACAGCGGGACGCCGACGACCTGATACGGGACGTGGCGATGTTCCTGCGCCTCGTGGAGCGGATGCTCGTCCTCCAGCCGGTCCTGCCGCAGCCCCGTCAGGACGGCGCCGCCGGCACCGGCGCCGGCGCGGGTTCCGGCTCCGGCTCCGACACGGACGGTGCCCGCCCGGGGACGGGAGGCGACCTGCCGGACGCGGGCTGACCGGGCAGGGCGCGCCGGCCGGCAGCGGAACCCCCCGGTACACCGTCGCAGTGACCGGGCGGGGCACGGAGGCAATAGGGTGGGCTTCGCCTGACGTTCCACCCTGCCGAGGAGTCAACTACCGTGTCGGACCCGACGCGCCCACCCGTCTCCCACCACCCCCGACCGACGTCGCCGCGCTCCGACGCCCCTCGATCCCGCGCCTCACTGCGCAACGCCGTGGTCTGGGACGTCCTGCAGGACGCCCTCGACCGCCGGGTCAAGGCCACGGGCCGGGAATCGCTGGACGTCCTCGACACCGGAGGCGGCAGCGGCAACTTCGCCGTGCCCGTCGCCCGCCTCGGCCACCGGGTCACCGTGGTCGACCCCAGCCCCAACGCCCTGTTCGCGCTGGAGCGCCGCGCCGCCGAGGCCGACGTCGCCGACCGGGTCAAGGGCGTCCAGGGCGACGCGCACGGCCTGTTCGACGTGGTCGAGCGCGGTGGCTACGACGCCGTACTGTGCCACGGCGTCCTGGAGTACGTGGACGACCCGGCCGAGGGCATCCGCAACGCGGTCGCCGCACTGCGCTCCGAAGGCGTCCTGAGCCTGCTCGCCGCCGGCCTCGGCGGTGCCGTGCTCGCCCGCGCCCTCGCCGGCCACTTCACCGAGGCCCGGCAGGCCCTCCAGGACCCCGACGGCCGCTGGGGTGCCGGCGACCCGATGCCCCGCCGCTTCACCGCCGAGCAGCTCACCGCGCTCGTCGAGGGCGCCGGTCTGCGCGTCGGCGCGGTGCACGGCGTGCGGGTCTTCGCCGACCTGGTGCCCGGCGTCCTGGTGGACACCGAGCCCGGCGCCCTCGACGCCCTGCTGAAGCTGGAGGCCGCGGCGGCCGAGCTGCCCGCGTTCCACTCCGTCGCCACCCAGCTGCACGTGCTCGGTGAGACGGCCGGTGCCGCCGGGGCCTGAGCGCCTCACCGGCACCCGGGCGCACCACCGGGACAAGCCGCTGATCAGCGCCTCGGCCGCGGATGGAGTACGCCACAAGCCCCCCGATCGAGGGGTTTGCGCCGTATGATCGAGGTGCACCACCCGGCATGACGGGTCGGCTGCCGGGGAATGGAAGCCTCAGCGAGCCGGGACGGCCATGACGGATTCCGGTTGGCCAGTTGGCGTAGAGGGGCGGGTTTCACGGGGGCGATTCCCTGCCTATCCTGAAGGGACCCCCCGGGTCGCCCCCGGCGACTGCACGATGAGGAGGACTCCGTGCCGCTCTCTGAGCACGAGCAGCGAATGCTTGAGCAGATGGAGCGAGCGCTGTACGCCGAAGACCCCAAGTTCGCGTCGGCGCTTGAGGGAAACGGGCTGCGGACGTACACCCGGCGGCGGGTCTACCAGGCGGTCGCAGGCTTCCTCGCGGGTATCGCGCTCCTCATGGCCGGAATGGTCGCGCAGCTGATCTGGGTCAGCGTGGTCGGTTTCCTCGTCATGCTCGGCTGTGCCGTGCTCGCCGTCACCGGCTGGCGCAAGGCCCCGAAGCCGGGGGAGCAACCCCCGGGCGCGGTGCGCCACCAGCCGCGTCCGAAGCGCTCCGTGATGGACCGCATCGAGCAGCGCTGGCAGCGTCGCCGGGACGAACAGGGACACTGAACAAGGGCCCTGAACGGGGGCACCGACCGCACGGCGCCTTCCCGCGCCGGGCCACAGCGGCGGGCCCCCGCCGCAGCGGACACACGTGAGGGGCGGCCACCGGATGGTGGCCGCCCCTCACGCGTGCCGTCAGCCCAGCTGTCCCCGCCCCTGAGCCCTGCCGCCCCGACGCTCAGCCCAGCCGCCGGACGCTCAGCCCTGCTGCCTCGACGGCCGGCGCAGCGCCGGGCGGGCCGCCGCGACCCGGGCTCGCAGCGCCGACCAGCGGGCCGACACCGCCCACAGCACCCGGACCGAGGAGCGGGGCAGGAACAGCGCCCGCAGCCGTGTCCCGGTGCCCACCGTGGCCCGCAGCCCCTCGGCCACCCGGCGCACATCCTCGGCCGCTCCCGCCGCCGGGTGCGGCCGGGGCGCGTAGAGCACCTGCTCCACCGCGTCCGCCACCCGGTGCACGGCGCCGCCGGCGGCCGGATCGAGACGGCCGAGCCGGACGATCCGGTCGGCGGCCTTGCGCGGGGTCAGCGACTCGTCCGGGGTGATGCCGTGGTCCCAGGCGCTGTCCGTCAGCTCCTGCCAGGCCGCCAGGGTGTGCGCCGCCGCCCCCTCCGCCGTCCGGGCGTGCCCGCCCAGACGCAGCGCGCGCACCCGCTGCCGCCACAGCAGCGGCGACAGGGGCACGGCCAGGACCACCAGTGCGCCCAGCCCGATCAGCAACCGGCCCCACCAGTCCGGACCGCCGTCCTCGTGGTGCGGGACCGCCGCCGCGGACGGGCTGTCACAGGCCTCCAGCCGGCGCGGCCCAGCGGCGCAGCTCTCGCTCGGCGAGGCCGCCACCGAGGGCGCCGAGGACGCGCCCCTGGACGGCAGCGTCTCCTCCGGCAGCGAGCTGCCGGGCGTGTCCGGCTGCGTGTACGACGGGGTGGTGCCGCGGGTCGGGGTCGGCTCGAACCGGGTCCAGCCCACGCCCTCGAAGTACAGCTCGGGCCAGGCGTGCGCGTCCTTCTGGTTCACCGCGATCGTGCCGTCGGCCTGCGGGGTGCCGGGCGCGAAGCCCACCGCGACCCGGGCCGGGATGCCGAGGGTGCGGGCCATCGCCGCCATCGTGAAGGAGAAGTGGACGCAGAAGCCCTCCTTCTGCTTCAGGAAGTTCGCTATGGCGCCGGGACCGCGGCCCACCTTCACCGAGGTGTCGTACTGGAAGCCCCCGGTGACGGCGAACCAGTCCTGGAGCTTCACGGCCTCCTCGTAGTGGTTGTCGGCGCCCGCGGTGATCTCCCTCGCGGTCCGCTCCACCACCTTCGGCAGCGAGGACGGCACCTTGGTGTACTCGTCCTGCAGCGCGGCCGGCGGCTCGGGCGCGGCGGCCAGCTGCTGCGCGGTCGGCCGCACGTCCAGGCTGGTCACCTGGTAGGTCTCGCCACGGGTGGTCTGGCCGCGGTCGCCGACCAGGGTCATCCCGACGGGTTCGTAGCGCCACCGGCCGCCGACCTTCACCCCGCTCGGCGGGTAGGGCATCGGCAGCCAGTTCTGGGCGTACCGGTCCGAGGCCCGGACCGTGGTGCGCACGGTGCCGCGCTTGACGCCGTCGCCCAGGCCGACGGGCGTGGGCAGCCGGTCCGGCACGCCGACGATGTGCCGCTGGGCCGGGGTCCAGGTGGTGCCGTCGAACTCGTCCAGGGAGACGATCCGCAGGTACAGGTCGGAGAGGTCGCTCGTGTCGGTCCGCAGGGACAGCACCTGGCGGTCGTCGTTCGTGTTCAGGTTGTCGCGCAGCGACACCAGCGGGTTGACCGCGGAGACCGTGCCCCCGTGACCGCCTCCCGCCCCCACGCCGGTCCCGGCGGCGTCCAGCAGGCCGCCGTGCATCGCGGGCAGGGCGAGCGGCACCATCAGGGCCACGCCGAGCGCGACCGCGCCGATCCGCCGTCCCGTGCGCACCGGTGCCACGGCACCCGCCTCCGGGGCGCCCGGGGCACGCGGCGCGCCGCCGAAGACCCGGCCCCACTGGGCGAGCCGGTCCCGGCCCTCCGCGAGCAGCAGCATCAGATAGCCGCCCGCCGCCACCAGGAACCACAGCCAGTCGGCGCCGCCGTCGGAGAGCCCCGCGGCCACCGAGTACAGCGCGAGCAGCGGCAGCCCGGCCGGGGCGGCGCTGCGGAAGGTCACCGCGAGCGTGTCCACCAGCAGCCCGATGACCAGCACCCCGCCGATCAGCATCAGCTTGATGCCGTCGGTGACCGGTGCCGGTATCGCGTACCGGCTGACGTCGTCCGCGCCCTGCTGGAGCAGCGCGGCGAAGTACCGGAAGGTGTCCGGGCCGGGCACCAGCCCGGCGATCGCGTGCTGCCGGGCGAAGACCAGGGTCAGCAGCACCAGGGTCACCAGGGCCTGCGCCGCCACGGTCAGCGGCCGGCCCAGCGGCACCCGGCGGGCCGCCGCGCCCACCCCCGCCTGCACGGCCACCAGCGGCACCAGCTGCAGCAGCCAGGTCGGCTCGGCGACCAGGGGCAGCAGCGCGCAGGAGGCCATCAGCGTGGCCGCCGCCGCGCACAGCGCCAGTCGTGCCCGCCCGCTCATCCCCGTGCCTCCCCGTTCACCGCGGCCAGGCCCGAGCGCTCCCGGTCCGCCTGCCGCCACAGTTCGTCCAGCGAGGCGCCGCGCGGCACGCTCAGCGCCGTCCAGCCCGCCTCGCGCAGCATCCGCAGCCGCTCCGCGTGCCCGTCGCCCGGGCGGGGCACGTCGGTCGCCTCCCGCGTCCAGACGTCCGGGTCCAGCACGAAGGCGACGGCGCCGCCGCTGCGCCGGCTCATCTTGGCGACCGTCGTCGCCTGCTCCTCGGTCAGGTCGCCCAGGAACGCGATCAGCAGCCCCTCGTTGCCGCCGCGCAACACGTCGTAGGCCTGGGACAGCCCGGTGCCGTCGGAGTGGTCGATCACCGCGAGGGTGTCCATCAACAGTCCGGCCGCGTCCGCCGTCTCCTGGCCGCTGCCCGCGAAGCCGTCGCCGGTCTCGCCGGGCACCGCGCTGCCGCTGTCGGTCAGCAGCCGCACCGAGAAGCCGCGTTCCAGCATGTGCGCCAGCACCGAGGCGGCACCGGAGACCGCCCACTCGAACGCCGCGTCCGGGCCCGCGCCCTCGTAGGCACCGCCGCGGGTGTCCAGGAGGACCGTGCACCGGGAGCGCCGGGGCTGCTCCTCTCGGCGCACCATCAGCTCGCCGTAGCGGGCGGTGGACCGCCAGTGCACCCGGCGCAGATCGTCGCCGTAGCGGTATCCGCGCGGGATCACGTCGTCCTCGCCGGCCAGGGCCGGCGAGCGCTGCCGCCCGTCGCCGTACCCCTGGGCCTCGCCGGCGAAGCGGACCGGGGCCAGCGGCTCCACGCGCGGGATCACCGTCAGGGTGTCGTACGTCGAGAAGGAGCGGGTCAGCTCGCACATGCCGAAGGGGTCCGTCAGCCGCAGCTGGAGCGGACCCAGCGGATAGCGGCCCCGCAGGTCCGAGCGGACCCGGTAGGAGACCTCGCGGCGACCGCCCGGCTCGACCCGGTCCAGCACGAACCGGGGCCGCGGCCCCAGGACGTAGGGCACCCGGTCCTGGAGCATCAGCAGACCGGTCGGCAGCCGGGAGACGTTGTCCATGCTCAGGTGCACCCGGGCCTCGCTGCCGGCCGGGACGCGCGCGGGGGCGAGGCGGCGGCTCGCGGCCACCCGGTAGCGGGTGCGGTACAGCACGGCCGCGCAGATCAGGGGCAGTACGGCGAGCAGCAGGCCGACCCGCAGCAGTTCGCTCAGACCCAGCACGAACGAACAGACCGCGGCGGCGATCCCGGCCGCGAGGAAGGAGCGGCCCCGGGTGGTGAGACCCGCCAGGGCCGTACGCACCCCGCTGGTCTCCCCGCGGTCGGGGCCGGCCGGAGCGGGCCCCCCGGAACTCATCACAGACTCCGCGGCGGCTGCTGGGGATAGGCCGGGATGGTCCGGCCCACGCCGCCGAAGCCGCTCTGCCGGCCCGGGGCCGCGGGCACCGGTGTGTGCTGCAGGATCTCCAGCACGACCTGCTCGGCCGTACGGCGGTTGAGCTGGGCCTGGGCGGTCGGCAGCAGGCGGTGGGCGAGGACGGCGGTGGCGAGCGCCTGGACGTCGTCCGGCAGCGCGTACTCCCGGCCGGCCAGGGCCGCGGACGCCTTCGCCGCGCGCAGCAGGTGCAGCGTCGCGCGCGGGGAGGCGCCGAGTCTGAGGTCGGGGTGGGTGCGGGTGGCGGCGACCAGCTCGACCGCGTACCGCCGGACCGGCTCGGAGACGTGCACCCCGCGCACGGCCTCGACCAGTTTCACGATCTCGTGCGCGTGCGCCACCGGCTGGAGGTCCTCCAGGGGGCTGACCCCGCCGTGGACGTCCAGCATCCGCAGTTCGGCCTCGACGCTCGGGTAACCGACGGAGACCCGGGCCATGAAGCGGTCGCGCTGGGCCTCGGGCAGCGGGTAGGTGCCCTCCATCTCGACCGGGTTCTGGGTGGCCACCACCATGAAGGGGCTGGGCAGTTCGTACGTCTGCCCGTCGATGGTGACCTGCCGTTCCTCCATGGACTCCAGCAGCGCGGACTGGGTCTTGGGCGAGGCGCGGTTGATCTCGTCGCCGATCACGATCTGCGCGAAGATGGCGCCCGGCTTGAACTCGAAGTCCCGGCGCTGCTGGTCCCAGATCGACACACCGGTGATGTCCGAGGGCAGCAGGTCCGGGGTGAACTGGATGCGCCGCACCGAGCAGTCGATGGACCGCGCCAGCGCCTTGGCGAGCATCGTCTTGCCCACCCCGGGGACGTCCTCGATCAGCAGGTGGCCCTCGGCGAGCAGCACGGTCAGCGCGAGCCGTACGACCTCGGGCTTGCCCTCGATCACGCCTTCCACCGAAGCGCGCACCCGCTCCACCGTGGCGGTCAGATCTTCCCCCGCCCCCGAATTCACTCGGGTGGGGGTGCCCCCGTGGCTCGCACGATCGTCATAGGTCGTCACCCGGCCCTCCTCGGCCCGTTCATTACGGGCCGACGCGTCGTCGTCGCGAAACCGGCCCACCCCGAAACACGGACACCACACCGGAACGGTTCCGAGTGACGTCACACCCCGCATTCTTGCTGCCGTTACCGATTCGTGTCACTCGCCTGTGGACAACTGCCCGCGCGATGTCGGTCTTACGGAGTTTTCGGCCGTAATTTCGACACGGAACGGCGGGGCGGGGACGGCGGGACACGGAGCGGCTGGACACGGAGCAGGACACGGGCGGGGCGGCCGGCCGGTTCGCTCGTGCGGCCGGGTCAGGCCGGGTCGACCTCGCGCAGCAGGCCCGTGCGCACGTCGAAGACGAAGCCCCGGACGTCGTCCTTGTGCAGCAGGAAGGGCGAGGTGCGCACCCGCTGCATGGACTGGCGCACGTCCTGGTCCACGTCCCGGAAGGACTCCACCGCCCAGGCCGGACGCTGGCCGACCTCCATCTCCAGCTCGCTGCGGAATTCCTCGGTGAGGGACTCCATGCCGCAGCCCGTGTGGTGGATCAGCACGATGCTGCGCGTGCCCAGCTTGCGCTGGCTGATGGTCAGGGACCGGATGACGTCGTCGGTGACCACACCGCCCGCGTTGCGGATGGTGTGGCAGTCGCCGAGCTGCAGGCCGAGGGCCTTGTGCAGGTCGAGGCGGGCGTCCATGCAGGCGACGACGGCGACGTGGAGCACCGGGCGGGCGTCCATGCCGGGGTCGGTGAAGGCCTCGGCGTAGTGCCGGTTGGCCTCCACGAGTCGGTCGGTCACGGCGTCGCCAGGAGTTATGGCGCCTTCGGATCCAGTGTGTGCTGCTGCGGAAGTCGTCATACCGACGACGTTAATGGTCACGCAGTGTTCCGGCCTGCTGTGAGAGGGGACAAAGAACGTGATCGCGGCTTGTTGTGAGCTAACCCACAGGTGGGCAAAGCCGGTCCGAACGGGTGGATCGGCCCGAACCGTGATTCCCGCTGTATGGCGGTGCACGACGCGCAGGCCGGTTGATTGACCACGGGACAGCGTGGACTAAAGTGACGCGAAAGCGGGAGACGAGTCTCTCCCCGCTGACGAAACCCCCGGAGACCCCGGCCGCTACCCGGACTCGTCTCCCCGCGCGCGCGGCGCGTACGTACGGCTCGGGGGACCGACGGTGCGTACGGCCCGCCGGAACTGAGAGGCCCCCTTGAGCCAGAGTCGACACGTCCCGGTGATGCTCCAGCGGTGCCTGGACCTGCTGGCACCCGCCCTGGAGCGTCCCGGAGCGGTGGTCGTCGACTGCACCCTCGGCCTCGGCGGGCACAGCGAGGCACTGCTCGGCCGGTTCCCCGAGGCCCGGCTGATCGGCCTCGACCGGGACAAGGAGGCGCTGCGCCTGTCCGGCGAGCGGCTGGCCCCGTACGGGGAGCGCGCCACCCTCGTGCACGCCGTCTACGACGAGCTGCCCGACGTACTGCACCGGCTCGGCATCGCGCGCGTGCAGGGCGTGCTGTTCGACCTCGGGGTCTCCTCCATGCAGCTGGACGAGGCCGACCGCGGCTTCGCCTACGCGCAGGACGCGCCGCTGGACATGCGCATGGACCAGACGACCGGGATCAGCGCCGCCGAGGTGCTCAACACCTACCCGGCCGGGGAACTGGTGCGGATCCTGCGCGCGTACGGCGAGGAGAAGCAGGCCAAGCGGATCGTCGCCGCGATCGTGCGGGAGCGGGAGAAGGAGCCGTTCGACACCAGCGCGCGGCTCGTGGAACTCATCCGGGACGCGCTGCCGCAGGCCGCCAAGCGCACCGGGGGGAACCCGGCCAAGCGCACCTTCCAGGCGCTGCGCATCGAGGTCAACGGCGAACTGTCCGTCCTTGAGCGGGCGATCCCGGCCGCCGTGAAGGCGCTGGACGTCGGCGGGCGGGTCGCCGTGCTGTCGTACCACTCGCTCGAAGACCGTCTGGTCAAGCACGTGTTCGCGGCCGGCGCCGCCACCACCGCGCCGCCCGGGCTGCCCGTCGTGCCCGAGCGCTACCAGCCGAGGCTCAAGCTGCTCACCCGTGGTGCCGAACTTCCCACCGAGGAAGAGATCGCCGAGAACCGCCGGGCCGCGCCGGCCAGGCTGCGGGGTGCCGAGCGCATCAGGGAGGACGTGGAGTGAGCGAGACGGGTCGGAAGGTCTTCCCCGCGCACCGGGGAAGCGGCTGCCCGCAGGCACCGGGGGAGCAGTGAGCAGGAAACCCGCGCTGAAGGGGAGGGCCGCCCGGCTCGCCCGGCTCTTCCCGGCCGGCCGGGCCCGGGCGGCCCGTACCCCGTTCGTCCTGCTCGTCGTCGTGCTCCTCGGCGGCGGTCTGATCGGGCTGCTGGTGCTGAACTCCGCGCTCAGCGAGGGCTCCTTCGCACTCGACGACCTGCAGAAGCAGACGAAGAGCCTCACAGACCAGGAACAGGCGCTCCAGCGGGACATCGACGCCTACTCGTCCCCCGACGCCCTCCAGCGCCGCGCCCGCGAACTCGGCATGGTCCCCGGCGGCGACCCGGCCTTCCTCGGTCCCGACGGCACCGTCAAGGGCGTCCCCAGCGCCGCCGCCCCCGAGCCCGCGGCCCTCACCGCCCCCGCCCAGCTGCCCCCGGCCGCCCCCCTCGCCGTCACCCCGCAGCCCTCCCCTCCGCCGTCCCCCCTCCTCCAGGACGCCCCCGCACCCCCCGCCCCGGCCGCCGCCCCGCCGGCCCCGCCCGCCCTCTCCCAGCCCATCCCGACCCCGACCCCCGGCAGGTGACGGAAGTGTCCGACAGGGAACCGCGCCGCCGTGTGCCCGGGCCCGCCAAGCCTCCGCGGCCGCGGGGTGCCGTCCGGCGGCAGGCCGGGCCCGGTGCCCGGCCGGTGCGCCGACCCGGCGGGGCCCGGCCCCCGGCCGCGCCTCCCCTCCGGCTCGGCAGCCCCCGGCCCCGGCTGCGCCTGGTCAGCCTCGCCCTGACCCTGGTGCTGCTCGCCTTCGTCGTACGGCTGCTCCAGGTCCAGGCCGTCGACGCGAGCGCCTACACGGCACGCGCCGAGCAGAACCGGTACGTGGTGCACACGCTGGCCGCCGAACGTGGCGAGATCACCGACCGCAACGGGGTCGCGCTCGCCGTCAGCGAGGACGCCTACGACATCACGGCCGACCCGACCATGTTCGGCCCCAAGCAGCTGAAGATCGCCGACGGTCCCGAGCGGGCCGCCGCGCTGCTCGCCCCGATCCTCGGCCAGGACCAGGCCGCGCTCGTCAGGAAGCTGCGGCCGGAGAACAGGAACGCCCGCTACACCCGGCTCGCCACCCGGCAGACCCCCCAGGTCTGGAAGCAGATCAAGGACCTGAAGACCGCGCTCGTCAACAAGGCCGAGACGGACCACGGCACCGTCAACGTGCTGGCCGGCGTCTTCGCCGACCCCAGCAGCCAGCGCGTGTACCCCAACGGCGACCTGGCCGCCGGGATACTGGGCTGGGTCAACGCCGACGGCCAGGGCGGCGGCGGCGTCGAGCAGCAGCTGAACAAGCAGCTCTCCGGCAAGGACGGCAAGGTCCGCTACGCCCAGGCCGGCGGGCGCGAGGTGCCGACGGTCGGGTCCACCGAGACACCCGCCGTGCCCGGCGCCGACGTCGAGCTGACCATCGACCGCGACATCCAGTGGGCGGCGCAGAACGCCATCACCGAGCAGGTGAAGAACTCCAAGGCGGACCGCGGCTACGTCATCGTCCAGGACACCCGCACCGGCCAGATCCTGGCCATGGCCAACTCGCCCGGCTTCGACCCGAACGACCTGGCGAAGGCCGACGGCGACGCCATGGGCAACGCGGCCCTCCAGGACGCCTACGAGCCCGGCTCCACCGCCAAGGTGATGTCGATGGCGGCCGTGCTGGAGCGGAACGTCGCGACCCCGCTCACCCACGTCGTCGTACCCAACCGGCTGCACCGCGGCGACCGCCTCTTCCAGGACGACATCGACCACCCCACCTGGAACCTCACGCTCAACGGCGTGCTCGCCAAGTCCAGCAACATCGGCACCATCCTGGCCACCGGCGAACTCGCCAAGAGCCAGCCCGAGGCCAACAAGGTCCTCTACACGTACCTGCGCAAGTTCGGCATCGGCGGCTACACCGGCCTCGGCTTCCCCGGCGAGACGCCCGGCATCCTCGCGCCGCCGCAGAAGTGGTCCACCTCCCAGCAGTACACGATCCCTTTCGGCCAGGGCTTCTCCATCAACGCGATGCAGGCCGCCTCCGTGTACTCGACCATCGCCAACAGCGGCGTCCGCGTCGAACCCACCCTGGTGCGCGGCACCAAGGGCGCCGACGGGCGCTTCACCCCGGCGCCGAAGCCCAAGCGGACCCGGGTCGTCAGCGAGAAGACCGCCAAGGGCGTCGCCCAGATGCTGGAGTCCGTCGTCGACGACGAGCAGGGCACCGGCGTGAAGGCCCGCATCCCCGGGTACCGGGTCGCGGGCAAGACCGGCACGGCCAACCGCGTGGATCCGGCCACCGGCCGCTACCGCGGCTACACCTCGTCGTTCGCCGGTTTCGCCCCCGCCGACAACCCGCGGATCACCGTCTACTGCGCCATCCAGAACGCCACCTCGGGCAGCTACTTCGGTGGCCAGATCTGCGGTCCCATCTACAAGCAGGTGATGGAGTTCGCCCTGAAGACCCTTCAGATCCCGCCGACCGGCGCGAAGGCCGCCAACCTGCCCGTCGAGTACAAGCCCTGATCAGCACCACGGAAACACCAGGAACCAGCTCGTGACAACGATCACCCCCGACGCCGGGAACCACGGGTCCGAGAGCCCCTCACTTCGCTCCGGAGCGGGTGCGCCCGGTACGCTCACCGCCGTGCCACACGCTGATCAGTCCCAAACCACCCAGAAGGGCCAACCCGTGACCTACCCGGGACTGCCCAGGCCGACGCGGCTCCCCGCCATCCCCCTCGCGGAGCTCGCCGACCAGCTGGGTGTCACCGCGCCGGAGGGCGCCGCCGAGATCACGGGGATCACCCACGACTCGCGCGCCGTCCGCCCCGGCGACCTGTACGCCGCCCTCCCGGGCGCCCGTCTGCACGGTGCCGACTTCGTCGCCCAGGCCGCGAGCCTGGGCGCCGTCGCCGTGCTCACCGACCCCACGGGCGCCGAGCGCGCCGCCGCGACCGGACTGCCCGTCCTGGTCCTCGCGGACCCGCGCGCGCGGATGGGGGAGCTGGCGGCCACCATCTACGGCCACCCGGGCCGCGACCTGCTCCAGATCGGCATCACCGGCACCTCCGGCAAGACCACCACCGCCTACCTCGTCAAGGGCGGCCTGGACGCGTCCCGCCCCGCCGGGCTCATCGGCACGGTGGAGATCCGCATCGGCGACGAGCGGATCAAGTCCGAGCGCACCACGCCCGAAGCCACCGACCTCCAGGCGCTGTTCGCCGTCATGCGCGAAGGCGGCGTCGAGTCGGTCGCCATGGAGGTCTCCAGCCACGCCCTGGTCCTCGGCCGGGTCGACGGCTGCGTCTTCGACATCGCCGTCTTCACCAACCTCAGCCCGGAACACATGGAGTTCCACTCCGGCATGGAGGACTACTTCCAGGCCAAGGCACAGCTCTTCACGCCGCAGCGCAGCAAACTCGGCGTGGTCAACGCCGACGACGAGTACGGCCGCCGGCTCGCGCGCGAGGCGACCGTGCCGGTCGTCACCTTCTCCGCCGAGGGCCACCCCGACGCCGACTGGCGCGCCGAGGACGTCCAGGTCGGCCCCATGGACTCGACGTTCACCGTGCTCGGTCCGCGCGGCGAGCGCGTGCACGCCAAGTCGCCGCTGCCGGGCCCCTTCAACGTGGCGAACACCCTCGCCGCCATCGTCGCCCTCGCCGTCGCCGGCCTCGACCCGCAGGCCGCCGCCGACGGCATCGCCGCCGTGCCCGGCGTCCCGGGCCGCCTGGAGCGCGTCGACGCCGGACAGCCCTACCTCGCGGTGGTCGACTACGCCCACAAGACCGACGCCGTCGAGTCGGTGCTCAAGGCGCTGCGCAAGGTCACCAAGGGCCGGCTGCACATCGTCCTCGGCTGCGGCGGCGACCGCGACGAGACCAAGCGCGCCCCGATGGGCGCCGCCGCGGCCCGGCTCGCCGACACGGCCGTACTGACCTCCGACAACCCCCGCTCCGAGGACCCCCTCGCGATCCTCGCCACCATGCTCCAGGGCGCGGCCTCCGTGCCCGCGCACGAGCGCGGCGAGGTGCTCCTCTTCGAGGAACGGGCCGCCGCCATCGCCGCCGCCGTGGGCCGTGCCCAGGCCGGCGACACCGTGCTGGTCGCGGGCAAGGGCCACGAGCAGGGCCAGGACATCGCCGGCGTGATCCGTCCCTTCGACGACCGCCAGGTGCTCCGCGAAGCCATCCAGAACACCCAGGGATGAAAATCCAGAAGACCCAGGGGATGAACTTGTGATCGCCCTCTCCCTCGCCGAGATCGCAGCAGTCGTCGGCGGGCAGACGCACGACATACCGGATCCGTCCGTCCAGGTCACGGGTCCGGTCGTCCGGGACTCCCGCGAGGTGGTGCCGGGCAGCCTGTTCGCCGCCTTCGTCGGCGAGCGCGTGGACGGCCACGACTACGCCGCGCAGGTCGTCGCGGCCGGTGCGGCCGCCGTGCTGGCGTCCCGTCCGGTCGGCGTGCCCGCGATCGTCGTGGAGGACGTCCAGACGGCCCTCGGCGCCCTAGCCCGGCACGTCGTACGCCGGCTCGGTGCGACCCTCGTCGCCCTGACCGGCTCGGCCGGCAAGACCAGCACCAAGGACCTCATCGCGCAGGTGCTCCAGCGCAAGGCCCCGACGGTGTTCACGCCCGGCTCGCTCAACAACGAGATCGGGCTGCCGCTGACCGCCCTGTCCGCCACCGAGGAGACCAGGTTCCTCGTGCTGGAGATGGGCGCCCGCGGCATCGGGCACATCCGCTACCTCGCCGGCCTCACCCCGCCGAGGATCGGCCTGGTGCTCAACGTCGGCACCGCCCACATCGGCGAGTTCGGCGGACGCGAGCAGATCGCCCAGGCCAAGGGCGAACTCGTGGAGGCCCTCCCGGAGGACGGGGCGGCGATCCTCAACGCCGACGACCCGCTGGTGCGCGCCATGGCCTCCCGTACCCAGGCGAAGGTGGTCCTTTTCGGAGAGTCGGCCGAAGCGGACGTACGCGCCGAGAACGTACGACTCACGGACAGCGGACAGCCCGCCTTCAGGCTTCACACACCCTCCGGTGCAGCCGATGTGACCATGCGCCTGTACGGTGAGCACCACGTGTCGAACGCGCTCGCCGCGGCCGCCGTCGCCCATGAGCTGGGCATGTCCGCGGAAGAGATCGCCCTCGCGCTCTCCGAGGCGGGCTCCCTCTCCCGCTGGCGCATGGAGGTCACCGAGCGCCCGGACGGCGTGACCATCGTCAACGACGCCTACAACGCCAACCCCGAGTCCATGCGGGCCGCCCTCAGGGCGCTCGCGGCCATGGGCAAGGGGCGTCGCACGTGGGCGGTGCTCGGCAAGATGGCCGAGCTGGGGGACGAGGCGCTCGCCGAGCACGACGCCGTCGGACGGCTCGCCGTCCGGCTCAACGTCAGCAAGCTCGTCGCCGTCGGGGGGATTGAGGCCTCCTGGCTGCAATTGGGCGCATATAACGAGGGTTCGTGGGGTGAGGAGTCGGTGCACGTGTCCGACGCACAGGCGGCGATCGACCTGTTGCGCAGCGAGTTGCGCCCGGGGGACGTCGTACTCGTGAAGGCGTCCCGTTCGGTGGGTCTGGAGAGCGTCGCCCAGGCGCTCGTCGGAACCGGTGCCGAGGGTGAGGTTGCCGCCCGATGATGAAGCAGATCCTGTTCTCGGGAGTCATTGGCCTCTTCCTGACGCTGGTCGGCACCCCGCTGCTGATCAAGCTTCTCGCCCGCAAGGGCTACGGCCAGTACATCCGTGACGACGGCCCGCGCGAGCACGCCAGCAAGCGCGGTACGCCGACCATGGGCGGTATCGCCTTCATCCTGGCGACGATCGCCGCGTACTTCCTGAGCAAGCTCATCACCGGTTACGCGCCGACCTACTCCGGTCTGCTGGTCCTCGGCCTGATGTTCGGCATGGGCCTGGTCGGCTTCCTCGACGACTACATCAAGATCGTCAAGCGGCGTTCGCTGGGTCTGCGGGCCAAGGCCAAGATGGCCGGCCAGCTGATCGTCGGCATCGCCTTCGCGGTCCTGTCGCTGCAGTTCTCCGACGCCCGCGGCAACACCCCCGCCTCCACGAAGCTGTCGTTCATCACCGACTTCGGCTGGTCCATCGGCCCGGTGCTGTTCGTGGTCTGGGCGCTGTTCATGATCCTCGCGATGTCGAACGGCGTGAACCTCACCGACGGTCTGGACGGCCTCGCCACCGGCGCCTCCGTCCTCGTCTTCGGCGCCTACACCTTCATCGGGGTGTGGCAGTTCCAGGAGTCCTGCGCCAACGCGGGCACCCTGACCAACCCGGGCGCCTGCTACGAGGTGCGCGACCCGCTGGACCTCGCGGTCGTCGCCTCCGCGCTGATGGGCGCCTGCCTCGGCTTCCTGTGGTGGAACACCTCGCCCGCCAAGATCTTCATGGGCGACACCGGCTCGCTGGCCCTCGGCGGTGTGCTGACGGGTCTGGCCATCCTCTCCCGCACGGAGCTGCTGGTGGCCATCATGGGCGGCCTGTTCGTCCTCATCACCATGTCGGTCGTCATCCAGGTCGGTTCCTTCCGGCTCACCGGCAAGCGCGTCTTCCGGATGGCACCGCTCCAGCACCACTTCGAACTCAAGGGCTGGTCCGAGGTCCTGGTGGTGGTCCGCTTCTGGATCATCCAGGGCATCTGTGTGATCGTCGGACTGGGCCTCTTCTACGCGGGATGGGCAGCGGACAAGTGACCTCCTCGGTGCCTTCCGGGCCTTCTGGCCCCTCTGACTTCCAGGGCAAGCACGTCACCGTCGCCGGACTCGGTGTCTCCGGCATCCCGGCGGCCAGAGCACTGCACGCGCGCGGGGCGATCGTCACGGTCGTCAACGACGGCGACGACGCACGCGCGCGCGAACAGGCCGCGGAACTGGAGGCGCTCGGCATCACCGTGCGCCTCGGCGACGGGGCCACCCTGCCGGAGGGCACCGAGCTGATCGTCACCGCGCCCGGCTGGCAGCCCGACAAGCCGCTGTTCCTGGCGGCCGAGGAGGCGGGCGTACCCGTCTGGGGCGACGTGGAGCTGGCCTGGCGGCTGCGCGGTCCCGACGCGGCCCCCTGGCTGGCCGTCACGGGCACCAACGGCAAGACCACGACCGTCCAGATGCTCGCCTCCATCCTGAAGGCGGCGGGCCTGCGCACGGCCGCGGTGGGCAACATCGGAGTCTCCCTGCTGGACGCGGTCCTCGGCGAGGAGCGCTACGACGTGCTCGCCGTGGAGCTGTCCAGCTACCAGCTCCACTGGGCTCCCTCCCTGCGGGCGCACTCCGCGGCGGTCCTCAACATCGCGCCGGACCACCTGGACTGGCACGGTTCCATGGAGGCGTACGCGCGCGACAAGGGCCGTATCTACGAGGGCAACCAGGTCGCCTGCGTCTACAACACCGCCGACAAGGCCACCGAGGACCTGGTGCGCGAGGCCGACGTGGAGGAGGGCTGCCGGGCCGTCGGGTTCACCCTGGGCACGCCCGGGCCCTCCCAACTCGGTGTGGTCGAGGGCATCCTCGTCGACCGGGCCTTCGTGCCGGACCGGCACAAGAACGCCGAGGAGCTGGCCGAGGTCTCCGACGTCCACCCGCCGGCCCCGCACAACATCGCCAACGCCCTTGCCGCCGCGGCCCTCGCGCGTGCCTTCGGGGTGCCCGCCACGGCCGTACGGGACGGTCTGCGGGCCTTCCGCCCGGACGCCCACCGCATCGCGCTCGTCGCCGGCATCGACGGCGTCGCGTACGTGGACGACTCCAAGGCGACCAACACCCACGCCGCGGAAGCCTCGTTGGCGGCGTACGAGTCGATCGTGTGGATCGCGGGCGGTCTGGCGAAGGGCGCGACCTTCGACGAACTGGTCGCCAAGTCGGCGAAGCGGCTGCGCGGAGCCGTCCTGATCGGCGCCGATCGTGCCCTGATCCGTGACGCCCTCGCGCGACACGCGCCGGAAGTACCCGTGGTCGACCTCGACCGGACCGACACTGGGGCGATGCTCCAGGCGGTGACGGAGGCGAAGCGGCTGGCTCAGCCCGGCGACACGGTGCTGCTGGCCCCGGCCTGCGCCTCCATGGACATGTTCACCAACTACAACCAGCGCGGTGACGCGTTCGCGGCGGCGGTCCGCGAACTCGAAGCCGGAGCCTGACCCGGCCGCCCGCCGGGCGGATCTTGGGAGGGACGCGTGGGACGGTCGACGTTCAGTGGAGGCGCCGATGCCCAGTAGCCGTACCGGGAAGCCGCCCGTGCAGCGGGCGTCCCGGCGCCCCCGGCCCCCCGTGCCCCGGCCACCGCGGGAGAACCCCGTGCAACGGCTCTACACGCGTGCGCGCAGGGCCTGGGACCGGCCGCTGACCGCCTACTACCTGATCGTCGGCGGCAGCGTGCTGATCACCGTGCTGGGCCTGGTGATGGTCTACTCGGCCTCCCAGATCACCGCGCTCCAGCTCTCGCTGCCCGGGTCGTACTTCTTCCGCAAGCAGGCCCTCGCCGCGCTCATCGGCGGCGCGCTGCTGTTCGCCGCCTCGCGCATGCCGGTGAAACTGCACCGGGCGCTGGCCTACCCGATCCTCATCGGCGCCGTCTTCCTGATGGCCCTGGTGCAGGTCCCCGGGATAGGGATGGCGGTCAACGGCAACCAGAACTGGATCTCCCTCGGCGGCTCCTTCCAGATCCAGCCCAGCGAGTTCGGCAAGCTCGCCCTGGTGCTGTGGGGAGCGGATCTGATCGCCCGCAAGCAGGAGCGGAAGCTGCTGACCCAGTGGAAGCACATGCTGGTGCCGCTGGTCCCGGTCGCCTTCCTGCTGCTCGGGCTGATCATGCTCGGCGGCGACATGGGCACCGCGATCATTCTCACGGCGATCCTGTTCGGCCTGCTGTGGCTCGCGGGAGCGCCGACCCGCCTGTTCGCGGGCGTGCTGTCCGTGGCCGGCCTGATCGGTGTGACCCTCATCAAGACCAGCCCCAACCGGATGGCCCGGCTCGCCTGCATCGGCGCCACCGAGCCGAAGACCGGGGTCGCCGACTGCTGGCAGGCCGTGCACGGGATCTACGCCCTCGCCTCCGGCGGACTCTTCGGCTCCGGACTCGGCGCGAGTGTGGAAAAATGGGGCCAACTCCCGGAAGCCCACACCGACTTCATCTTCGCCGTCACCGGTGAGGAACTGGGTCTCGCGGGGACGCTGTCGGTGCTCGCCCTGTTCGCGGCTCTAGGCTATGCGGGTATCCGCGTGGCCGGACGCACGGAGGACCCCTTCGTGAGGTACGCCGCGGGAGGCGTGACCACCTGGATCACCGCCCAGGCGGTGATCAACATCGGTGCGGTGCTCGGCCTGCTGCCGATCGCCGGCGTCCCGCTCCCGCTGTTCTCCTACGGAGGGTCAGCCCTGCTGCCGACCATGTTCGCCATCGGGCTGCTGATCGCCTTCGCGCGCGACGAGCCCGCTGCGCGGGCAGCGCTTGCGATGCGGCAACCTCGCTTTGGTAGAAAGCGGGCGGGAGGCTCCGGTGCCGAGCGGGGGCCTCGGAGATGGAACACGATG
Organism: Streptomyces sp. NPDC107654; assembly: GCF_055639035.1. Classification (NCBI taxonomy): domain Bacteria; kingdom Bacillati; phylum Actinomycetota; class Actinomycetes; order Kitasatosporales; family Streptomycetaceae; genus Streptomyces; species Streptomyces sp. NPDC107654. Next base: position 158,168 of record NZ_JBVKBI010000001.1, on the reverse strand, counting down.
CGACGGCGTGCCTCGGCGGCGCGTTCGTCCGGAGAGCGGTGAATTTCGGTGCATGTCGTACTCGCCGGTGGGGGGACCGCCGGCCACATCGAGCCCGCGCTCGCCCTCGCGGACGCCCTGCGCAGGCAGGACCCGGGCGTGGGGATCACGGCCCTGGGCACGGAGCGCGGCCTGGAGACCCGGCTCGTCCCGGAGCGCGGCTACGAGCTGGCGCTGATCCCGGCGGTTCCGCTGCCGCGCAAGCCCACCCCCGAGCTGATCACCGTGCCGGGTCGGCTGCGCGGCACGATCAAGGCCGCCGAGCAGATCCTGGAGCGCACCAAGGCGGACTGCGTGGTCGGCTTCGGCGGTTACGTCGCCCTGCCCGGCTACCTGGCCGCCAAGCGCCTCGGTGTGCCCATCGTGATCCACGAGGCCAACGCCCGCCCGGGCCTGGCCAACAAGATCGGCTCGCGGTACGCGGCCCGGGTCGCCGTCTCCACCCCGGACAGCAAGCTGCGTGACGCCCGCTACATCGGCATCCCGCTGCGCCGGTCCATCGCCACGCTGGACCGCGCCGCCGTCCGGCCCGAGGCCCGCCACCGCTTCGGCCTCGACCCGAACCTGCCCACGCTGCTGGTCTCCGGCGGCTCGCAGGGCGCCCGCCGCCTCAACGAGGTCGTGCAGCAGGTGGCGCCCTGGCTGCAGCAGGCCGGCATCCAGATCCTGCACGCGGTCGGCCCGAAGAACGAACTGCCGCAGGTGCAGCAGATGCCGGGAATGCCCCCCTACATCCCGGTAAGTTACCTGGACCGGATGGACCTCGCGTACGCCGCGGCCGACATGATGCTCTGCCGCGCGGGCGCGATGACCGTCGCCGAACTCTCCGCCGTCGGACTCCCGGCCGCCTACGTCCCGCTGCCCATCGGCAACGGCGAACAGCGGCTCAACGCCCAGCCGGTGGTGAAGGCCGGTGGCGGACTCCTCGTGGACGACGCGGAACTGACGCCCGACTGGGTCCAGCAGAACGTGCTGCCCGTGCTCGCCGACCCGCACCGGCTGTACGAGATGTCCCGCGCGGCAAGCGAGTTCGGCCGCCGGGACGCCGACGACCTGCTCGTCGGCATGGTGTACGAGGCGATCGCCTCGCGCCGATAGGACCGTATGACGAAAGGGCAGTGAGCAGCGTGGCCGGACCCTCCACCGCCGAGCGCGGTGAACGCCAGCAGGAGTCGTCCGGCCCGCCGCCCGCCCGCGGGCTCAGACGGCCCCGCCTTCGTACGATTGTCATTCTGGCCGCCGTTCTGGTGCTCCTCGCGGCCGGTTCCGGCTGGGCGTTGTACGGCTCGCGGTGGCTGCGCGTCACCCACGTCTCGGTGTCGGGCACGCGCGTGCTGACACCCGCCGAGGTGCGCGCGGCGGCGGCCGTGCCCGTCGGGCGACCGATGATTTCCCTCGACACGGAGGGCGTCGAAGCCCGACTTCGCCGAAAATTGCCCCGAATTGACACCGTCGATGTGGTTCGTTCCTGGCCCCATGGCATCGGTCTGAAAGTGATCGAGCGCACTCCGGTTCTGCTGGTCCGAAAGGGCCGGAACTTCGTCGAAGTCGATGACGAAGGTGTCCGGTTCGCTACGGTTCCGCAGGCGCCGAACGGCGTTCCGATGCTGGAATTGTCCGCTTCCCGGACCGGCCCGGGCGCGGCGAGCTTCCGTCGCTTCGGCGAGGACCGTCTGGTGCGCGAGGCCGTCCGGGTCGCCGGTGACCTGCCCCGCGCCGTGTCGCGGGCCACCCGGACCGTTCGCGTCCGCTCCTTCGACGCCATCGCGCTGGAGTTGGGCGACGGCCGCACGGTGGCATGGGGCAGCGGCGAACAGGGCCGCGCCAAGGCACGGGCCCTCACGGCTCTCATGAAAGCAGTTCCCGGCGCGCGGCACTTTGATGTCAGCGTTCCCACCGCCCCTGCGTCATCGGGGAGTTGACGCACATCAGCGCAGGCCAGCACCCTGGTTGGGCACTGCTATGGCTGATCACATAGGGTGAAAAGAAAAACGGGAGGTTCGGCGTGTTCGTTGAACGGGCGCCACTTGTCGACTTAGTGTCCTGTTCAGAAGACTCCAGGGAACAGACACACTGGTAACCCTAAACTTCAGGGTTAGGGTTCGGGTCGGCGCTACGGACCGTCCCATTCGGCATCCGTCGTCCCGGCGCGGGGCACCGCCCGGCGGCGACAACGTAATTCGAGGCGAGAGGCCTTCGACGTGGCAGCACCGCAGAACTACCTCGCAGTCATCAAGGTCATCGGTGTCGGCGGCGGTGGTGTCAATGCCATCAACCGGATGATCGAGGTCGGTCTCAAGGGCGTCGAGTTCATCGCCATCAACACCGACGCACAGGCGCTGTTGATGAGCGACGCCGACGTCAAGCTCGACGTCGGCCGCGAACTCACCCGCGGACTCGGCGCCGGAGCCAACCCGGCCGTCGGCCGCAAGGCCGCCGAGGACCACCGCGAGGAGATCGAGGAGGTCCTCAAGGGGGCCGACATGGTCTTCGTGACGGCCGGTGAAGGCGGCGGCACCGGCACCGGCGGGGCCCCCGTCGTGGCCAACATCGCGCGCTCACTCGGCGCCCTCACCATCGGCGTGGTCACCCGCCCGTTCACCTTCGAGGGGCGGCGGCGCGCGAACCAGGCCGAGGACGGCATCGCCGAACTGCGCGAAGAGGTCGACACCCTCATCGTGATCCCGAACGACCGGCTGCTGTCCATCTCCGACCGTCAGGTCTCGGTCCTGGACGCGTTCAAGTCCGCCGACCAGGTCCTGCTCTCCGGTGTCCAGGGCATCACCGACCTCATCACCACGCCCGGCCTGATCAACCTGGACTTCGCCGACGTCAAGTCGGTCATGTCCGAGGCCGGTTCGGCCCTCATGGGCATCGGCTCGGCCCGCGGCGACGACCGCGCGGTGGCCGCGGCCGAGATGGCGATCTCCTCGCCGCTGCTGGAGGCGTCCATCGACGGCGCCCGGGGCGTGCTGCTCTCCATCTCCGGCGGCTCCGACCTCGGCCTCTTCGAGATCAACGAGGCCGCTCAGCTGGTCAGCGAGGCCGCCCACCCCGAGGCCAACATCATCTTCGGCGCGGTCATCGACGACGCCCTCGGCGACGAGGTCCGGGTCACCGTGATCGCGGCCGGCTTCGACGGCGGCCAGCCGCCGGCCCGCCGGGACAACGTGCTCGGCTCGGCCTCCTCCGGATCGGGCTCCGCCCGCCGCGAGGAGCCCGCCCCGGCCCGGCCGAGCGAGCCCAGCCGTCCGTCCTTCGGCTCGCTGGGCAGCGTCAAGCCGAAGGAGGAGCCGGAGCCGGCGCCCGAGCCGGTGGCAGACATCCCGGTCACCCCGCCGATCACGCCGGCCCCGCGTCCCGCCTACTCGGACAGCGCGGCCGAGGAGCTGGACGTCCCGGACTTCCTCAAGTGATAGGACAGCACGAGAGCGTGAGCGGCGCGCACTTCGCCTTCACCGACCGGTGGGGCGGGGTGAGCGCCGCTCCGTATGAGGAGCTGAACCTCGGCGGCGCGGTCGGCGACGCGGCCGAGTCGGTGCGGGGCAACCGGGAACTGGCGGCCAAGTCGCTGGGCCTGGACCCCGCCCGGGTGGTGTGGATGAACCAGGTGCACGGCGCCGCCGTGGCCGTGGTGGACGAGCCGTGGGGTGAGCGCGCGGTGCCGGAGGTCGACGCGATCGTCACCGCCCGCCGCGGACTCGCCCTCGCCGTCCTCACCGCCGACTGCGTGCCGGTGCTGCTGGCGGACCCCGTCGCCGGGGTCGCCGCCGCGGTCCACGCGGGCCGGCCCGGCATGGTGCGGGGAGTCGTCCCCGCCGCCGTACGGGCCATGGCCGAACTCGGCGCCGAGCCGGGCCGGATCGTCGCCCGCACCGGACCGGCCGTCTGCGGCCGGTGCTACGAGGTGCCGGAGGCGATGCGCGCCGAGGTGGCCGCCGTGGAGCCGGCGGCGCGCGCCGAAACGAGCTGGGGCACGCCGGCGCTCGACGTGAGCGCCGGGGTGCACGCGCAGCTCGACCGGCTCGGGGTGTGCGACCGGGCGCAGGCGCCGGTGTGCACGCTGGAGTCGGACGACCACTTCTCGTACCGCCGCGACCGCACCACCGGTCGGCTCGCGGGTTACGTCTGGCTGGACTGATAAGGCATGACGGACCGTAAGACCGAACTCGCCGCGAACCTGGCGAAGGTGGAGGAGCGCATCACCGCCGCGTGTGTGGCGGCCGGGCGCGCGCGGGAGGAGGTGACCCTCATCGTGGTCACCAAGACCTACCCGGCGAGCGATGTGCGCATCCTGTCGGAACTCGGTGTGCGCCATGTCGCCGAGAACCGCGACCAGGACGCGGCCCCGAAGGCCGCCGCCTGCGCGGATCTGCCCCTCGCCTGGCACTTCGTCGGTCAGTTGCAGACCAACAAGGTGCGTTCCGTGGTCGGTTACGCCGATGTCGTGCAGTCCGTCGACCGGGCCCGGCTCGTCACCGCGCTGTCCAAGGAGGCGGTGCGGGCGGAGCGCGAGGTGGGCTGCCTCGTCCAGGTGGCCCTCGACGCCGACGCGAGCGGCCGGGGCGAGCGCGGTGGCGTGGCCCCGGACGGAATCGAAGAGTTGGCCGACCTCGTCGCCGGGGCGCCCGGGCTGCGGCTCGACGGGCTGATGACCGTCGCTCCGCTGACCGGGGAGTACGCGGGGCGCGAACAGGCGGCGTTCGAGCGGCTCATGGATTTGTCGACTGACCTGCGCCGAACTCATCCGGCTGCAACCATGGTGTCGGCAGGGATGAGCGCGGACCTCGAACAGGCCGTGGCAGCCGGGGCGACACATGTGCGCGTCGGCACCGCGGTACTCGGAGTCCGCCCCAGGCTCGGGTAACGTCGCCAGGAAGTCGGACCACAGCAGAAAATATGGTCAATGCGCGCCAAGGCGGGCGCAAGGACCACGTGGATCGCGGGCACTTGGCAGTCGTCAGTCGATCCACCACAGAGCGGAGGACTCAGAGAATGGCCGGCGCGATGCGCAAGATGGCGGTCTACCTCGGCCTCGTGGAGGACGATGGGTACGACGGCCGCGGATTCGACCCCGACGACGACTTCGAGCCCGAACTGGACCCGGAGCCGGAGCGGGACCACCGACGGCACGAACCGTCACACCAGTCGCACGGCGCACATCAGTCCCAAAGGGACGAAGAGGTGCGAATCGTGCAACCGCCCGCGCCTCGCGAGCCGGTGGCCCGTTCGGCTTCGCTCGCCGCGGAATCCGGACGTCCGGCGCGCATCGCGCCCGTGGCATCCATCACACAAGAACGTCAGTCCCTGGAGAAGAACGCGCCGGTGATCATGCCCAAGGTCGTGTCCGAACGAGAGCCTTACCGGATCACCACGCTCCACCCGCGGACCTACAACGAGGCCCGTACCATCGGGGAACACTTCCGTGAGGGCACCCCGGTGATCATGAATCTGACTGAGATGGATGACACAGACGCGAAGCGACTTGTCGACTTTGCGGCCGGTTTGGTGTTTGGTCTTCACGGCAGCATCGAGCGGGTGACGCAGAAGGTGTTCCTGTTGTCTCCTGCTAACGTCGATGTCACGGCGGAGGACAAGGCCCGCATCGCAGAGGGCGGGTTCTTCAACCAGAGCTGAGACGTACGACCGGACCGAAGCACGGAAGAACATGGACAGGGGAGAGGGAATCACAGGCCATGAGCGTGTTCGCGCAGGTGATCTACATCGCGCTGATGGTGTTCCTCGTCGTGCTCATCTTCCGGCTGGTCATGGACTACGTCTTCCAGTTCGCCCGCTCGTGGCAACCCGGCAAGGCGATGGTGGTCGTACTGGAGGCCACCTACACTGTCACCGATCCACCGCTGAAGCTTCTGCGGCGGTTCATCCCGCCGCTGCGTCTCGGGGGCGTGGCGCTCGACCTGTCCTTCTTCGTACTGATGATCATCGTCTACATTCTCATCTCCATCGCGCAGAACTTCGTGAGATGAGGGTGGAGACGATCCGGTCTTGCCGACTGCCGATGACTACGTTGAGGTGAAGAGATGCCGTTGACCCCCGAGGACGTGCGGAACAAGCAGTTCACGACCGTCCGCCTCCGAGAAGGCTATGACGAGGACGAGGTCGATGCCTTCCTCGACGAGGTCGAAGCCGAACTGACCCGTCTGCTCCGCGAGAACGAGGACCTGCGCGCCAAACTGGCCGCGGCCACGCGAGCTGCCGCGCAGAACCAGCAGAACGCGCGCAAGCCCCCGGAGCAGGACCAGCAACAGCAACAGCACCAGCAGCACCAGCAGCAGCAACACCAGCAGCAGGGCATGCGAGGTCCCGGCGCGCCGGTGCCCGCCGGCATATCGGGCCCGCCGCAGCAGCAGATGGGCGGCCCCATGGGTGGTCCGCCCCAGCTGCCGAGCGGTGCCCCGCAGCTGCCCGCCGGCCCCGGCGGTCAGGGCGGCCCGCAGGGTCCCGGCCCGATGGGCCAGGGTCCGATGGGTCAGGGCCCGATGGGCGGTCAGCCGCCCATGCAGCAGCAGATGGGCGGCCCGATGGGCGGTCCCATGGGTGGCCCCATGGGCGGTCCGATGGGCGGCCCCGGTCAGGGCCCCGGTGGCGACAGCGCCGCCCGTGTCCTCTCGCTGGCCCAGCAGACCGCCGACCAGGCGATCGCCGAGGCCCGCTCCGAGGCCAACAAGATCGTCGGCGAGGCCCGCAGCCGCGCCGAGGGTCTGGAGCGCGACGCCCGTGCCAAGGCAGACGCCCTGGAGCGGGACGCGCAGGAGAAGCACCGTGTCGCCATGGGCTCCCTGGAGTCCGCGCGCGCCACGCTGGAGCGCAAGGTCGAGGACCTGCGTGGCTTCGAGCGCGAGTACCGCACCCGCCTGAAGTCGTACCTGGAGTCGCAGCTGCGTCAGCTGGAGACCCAGGCCGACGACTCGCTGGCTCCGCCGCGCACCCCGGCCACCGCGTCCCTGCCGCCGTCCCCGGCGCCCTCCATGGCCCCGGCCGGCGCGAGCGCCCCGTCCTACGGCGGCAACCAGACGATGGGCGGCTCGCCCGCCCCGTCCGCGCCGTCCTACGGCGGCCAGCAGCAGATGACCCCGGCCATGACCCAGCCGATGGCTCCGGTCCGTCCGCAGGGTCCGTCCCCGATGGGCCAGGCTCCCTCGCCGATGCGTGGGTTCCTGATCGACGAGGACGACAACTGACGGGCCGCTGAGACCGGTACGACAACGGCGTCGGCAGCGTCTGATAGGGCGGGCCCCCCGGACTTCGGTCCCGGGGGCCCGCCCTTTTTACGCGGGTTGCGTGAGGTGGCTCGGGAGCACGGGGATCCGCGAACGGCAACCGGACCGACCGCCACGCATGCCGTCACACGGGCCGCTGTGCATGCCGTCACGCAGGGAAGAAGGGCCCGGCCTCCTCGACGGAGACCGGGCCCTGCCCTTCGAGTACCGCTCGGCGCTTACGCCTTGCGCAGCCGGAACGTCAGCGACAGCCCCTCGTCGGTGAACGCGGCACCGTAGCTGTCGTCGGCCTCACCCTGGCCGAAGTCGGTGGCCAGAACCTCGTCGGCGATCAGCTCACCGTGCTCGGCCAGCGCGGCGACCACAGCCGGGTCGGTCGACGTCCACCGCAGGGCGATCCGGTCGGCCACGTCCAACCCGCTGTTCTTGCGGGCCTCCTGGATCAGCCGGATCGCGTCCCGGGCCAGGCCCGCCTGCCGCAGCTCCTCGGTGATCTCCAGGTCCAGCGCCACCGTGGCACCGGAGTCGGAGGCCACCGACCAGCCCTCGCGCGGGGTCTCCGTGATGATCACCTCGTCCGGGGCGAGGGTGACCGTCTCACCGTCGACCTCCACGGAGGCCGTGCCCTCGCGCAGGGCCAGGGACAGCGCGGCGGCGTCCGCGGCGGCGATCGCCTTCGCCACGTCCTGCACCCGCTTGCCGAACCGCTTGCCGAGCGCCCGGAAGTTCGCCTTCGCCGTCGTGTCGACCAGGCTGCCGCCGACCTCGGACAGGGAGGCGAGGGACGAGACGTTCAGTTCCTCGGTGATCTGCGTGTGCAGCTCCGGGTTCAGCGCGTCGAACCCGGTGGCCGCGATGAGCGCCCGGGACAGCGGCTGACGGGTCTTGACGCCCGACTCCGCGCGCGTGGCGCGGCCCAGCTCCACCAGTCGGCGGACCAGGACCATCTGCTTCGACAGCTGCGGATCGATCGCCGACAGGTCCGCTTCCGGCCAGGCGGCCAGGTGCACGGACTCCGGCGCGCCGGGGCTGACCGGAACGACCAGGTCCTGCCACACCCGCTCGGTGATGAACGGGGTGATCGGCGCCATCAGCTTGGTGACCGTCTCCAGCACCTCGTGCAGCGTGCGCAGCGCGGCCTTGTCGCCCTGCCAGAAGCGGCGACGGGACCGGCGGACGTACCAGTTCGAGAGGTCGTCGACGAACGCGGACAGCAGCTTGCCGGCGCGCTGGGTGTCGTACGCCTCCAGTGCCTGGGTGACCTGGTCGGTCAGCGCGTGCAGCTCGGAGAGCAGCCAGCGGTCCAGCACCGGGCGCTCGGCCGGGGCCGGGTCCGCCGCGGACGGGGCCCAGTCCGACGTACGGGCGTACAGCGCCTGGAAGGCGACCGTGTTCCAGTACGTCAGCAGGGTCTTGCGGACGACCTCCTGGATCGTGCCGTGGCCGACCCGGCGCGCGGCCCACGGGGAACCGCCGGCCGCCATGAACCAGCGCACCGCGTCCGCGCCGTGCTGGTCCATGAGCGGGATCGGCTGCAGGATGTTGCCCAGGTGCTTGGACATCTTGCGGCCGTCCTCGGCGAGGATGTGGCCGAGGCAGACGACGTTCTCGTACGACGACTTGTCGAAGACGAGGGTGCCGACGGCCATCAGCGTGTAGAACCAGCCACGGGTCTGGTCGATCGCCTCGGAGATGAACTGCGCCGGGTAGCGGCTCTCGAACAGCTCCTTGTTCTTGTACGGATAGCCCCACTGAGCGAACGGCATCGAGCCCGAGTCGTACCAGGCGTCGATGACCTCGGGCACGCGCGTGGCCGTCCGGCCGCAGCCCTCGTGCGGGCAGGCGAAGGTGACCCCGTCGATGTACGGGCGGTGCGGGTCCAGGTCCGACTGGTCGGTGCCGGTCAGCTCGGTCAGTTCCGCGCGGGAGCCGACGCAGGTGAGGTGCTCGTCCTCGCAGCGCCAGATCGGCAGCGGGGTGCCCCAGTAGCGGTTGCGGGACAGCGCCCAGTCGATGTTGTTGTTCAGCCAGTCGCCGAAGCGGCCGTGCTTGACCGTCTCCGGGAACCAGTTGGTCTTCTCGTTCTCCTGGATCAGCCGGTCCTTGACGGCCGTCGTGCGGATGTACCAGGAGGGCTGCGCGTAGTAGAGCAGCGCGGTGTGGCAGCGCCAGCAGTGCGGGTAGCTGTGTTCGTACGGCAGGTGCTTGAAGAGGAGGCCGCGCTGCTGGAGGTCCGCGGTGAGCTTTTCGTCCGCCTTCTTGAAGAAGACGCCCCCGACCAGCGGGACGTCCTCCTCGAAGGTGCCGTCCGGGCGGACCGGGTTCACCACGGGCAGGCCGTAGGAGCGGCAGACCTTGAGGTCGTCCTCACCGAAGGCGGGGGACTGGTGGACCAGACCTGTACCGTCCTCGGTGGTCACGTACTCGGCGTTGACCACGAAGTGGGCGGGCTCCGGGAACTCCACCAGCTCGAACGGACGCTGGTACGTCCAGCGCTCCATCTCGGCGCCGGTGAAGGTCTGGCCCGTGGTCTCCCAGCCCTCGCCGAGCGCCTTGGCGACGAGCGGCTCGGCGACGACGAGCTTCTCCTCGCCGTCGGTCGCGACGACGTAGGTGACGTCCGGGTGCGCGGCGACCGCCGTGTTGGACACCAGGGTCCAGGGGGTCGTCGTCCACACCAGGAGCGCGGCCTCTCCGGCGAGCGGACCGGAGGTGAGCGGGAAACGGACGTACACGGACGGGTCCACGACCGTCTCGTAGCCCTGTGCCAGCTCGTGGTCGGACAGGCCGGTGCCGCAGCGCGGGCACCAGGGGGCGACGCGGTGGTCCTGGACCAGCAGGCCCTTGGTGAAGATCTCCTTCAGCGACCACCAGACCGACTCGATGTACTCGGGGTCCATCGTGACGTAGGCGTCGTCCAGGTCGACCCAGTAGCCCATCCGGGTCGTCAGGTCGGAGAAGGCGTCGGTGTGGCGGAGCACGGACTCCCGGCACTTGGCGTTGAACTCGGCGATGCCGTACGCCTCGATGTCCTTCTTGCCGGAGAAGCCCAGCTCCTTCTCGACGGCCAGCTCGACGGGCAGGCCGTGGCAGTCCCAGCCGGCCTTGCGGGCGACGTGGTAACCGCGCATGGTGCGGAAGCGGGGGAAGACGTCCTTGAAGACGCGGGCCTCGATGTGGTGGGCGCCGGGCATGCCGTTGGCGGTGGGCGGGCCCTCGTAGAACACCCACTCGGGGCGCCCCTCGGACTGCTCCAGGCTCTTGGCGAAGATCTTCTGTTCGCGCCAGAAGTCGAGCACGGCGTGCTCAAGAGCGGGCAGGTCGACCTGTGCGGGCACCTGGCGGTACGTCGGCGCTGTCATCTGCGAGCATCCTCCAACGGACTTGCTGCCTTCCGTCGGAGGGACGAGAGCCTTCGTTCCTGTCTACGCCGTGTGCGGCGCGCTCCCGCGGTACCACCCTCCTTGGCCCTCCGCCGCGCCGTACACGCCGGTGAGCCCCCTCATTGGGGTCGCGAAACCGGTTCTACTCGCCGTCGCCCAGAGGCTGCGGCTTTCTTCCGGCGGCTCCGGGGTGATCTTCACGTCGCGCTCGCCCCCGGGCTCACACCGTCCCCGGGTCGCTCTGGGCTGCGTACGCCGCTACTCGTCCCCATCCACGCTTCTCGCTGCGCCCAGTGTACGGCGCCCCGCGGACAGCGGCTGACCGGTTTTCCGCGCGGCTGCGGCGGATGCCGGACGACCGGGACGGATGACCCGAATGGCGAGGGGCGGGCACCCGGGGCCGGGAGTGGCCCGGACCGGCGGATTACCCGGCGGGGAGCTGGGCACAACGGATGCAGACCCGTGGCTCGGGGGGTGCGGGCGGGCGAATCGGGCGGTGTGCCCCGTTGCCGCGGGACTCAAGTCGATTTATCGTCCCAGAACGATTCGCGAGCAAGATCACAATATGTGAAGGGGCCGCGGCCATGGTGGCGAAGAAGACCGCCGTACAGCAGCCGGCGACCGGGAAGACCGGCGCGAGGCCTGCCACCAAGAAGACGGCTCCCGGCAAGACGGCCGCCGAGAAGAAGGCCGCCGACACGAAGGCCGCCGAGAAGACGGCTGCCGAGATGACGGCTGCCGAGAAGACGGTTGTCAGGAAGAGGGCCGTGACGAAGACGGCGGCGGGAAGGGCGGCCGGGACGAAGGCGGCGGAGACGAAGGCCGCGGGGACGAAGACGGCGGCCGAGAAGGTGGCCAGGAAGGTGGCCAAGAAGGCCGTTGCCGTGAAGGAGGCGGCCTCGAAGAAGACGGCCGCAGCCGTGAAGGCCGGGGGGAAGAAGACGGCCACGCAGCGGGCGGGCGCCAGGCATGCGGACACCAAGGATGCGGACACCAAGGATGCGGACACGAAGCATGCGGGCACGAAACCGGCGGTCGTGAAGAAGGAGGCGGCCCCGAAGAGGACGGCCGCCTCCGGGGCGACCGCCGAAAAGGCGGCTGCCGAGGACACGGCCGTCAGGGAAGCGGTCGGGAAGAAGACGGACATCGAGGAAACGGTCGGCGAGAAGACCGGCGCCGAGAAGAGCACGGCCAAGAAAGCGGGCGCGGCGCGGGCCGCGAAGCAGACGGGAGCCACGACGGTGGTTGCGAAGAAGACTCCTGGCACGGCCACGGCGGCACAGACCGCCGTCCCCAAGGCACGCGTCGCCGCGGCGGAGCCCGGCGAGCTGGCGGTGCGCCCCGGCGAGGACCCCTGGACCCCGGAAGAGGTCGACGAGGCCCGCGCGGAGCTGCAGTCCGAGGTGGCGCGGCTACAGGAGGAGATCAGCTCGTCCGAGGCGTCCCTGGTCGGTCTCATGAGGGACTCCGGGGACGGCGCCGGCGACGACCAGGCCGACACCGGCACCAAGAACATCACGCGCGAGCACGAGCTGGCGCTGGCCGCCAACGCGCGCGAGATGCTGATCCAGACCGAGCGCGCTTTGGAACGGCTGCACGCGGGCACCTACGGCCTGTGCGAGAACTGCGGCCGGCCCATCGGCAAGGCCCGTATGCAGGCGTTCCCGAGGGCCACCCTGTGCGTGGAGTGCAAACAGAAGCAGGAACGCCGCTCCTGAGCGAGAGGGGCCGCGGGGGCGTGCCGTAGTCTCGTCCTCAGTCAGGCACCTAGGTTGAGGGACTCACGTGGCAGAGGCGGAGCGCATCATCGGTACGCCGGACACTCCGGACGACGGCGGCGGACGGACGGCGGCGCCCGGAGCACCCGCCGGCTCCGGTGCGTCCGGCGACGAGACCCCGGCGCGGCGGCCCGGCCGCGGGCGCCGGATCGCCGTGCTGTTCGTGGTGGCCGCGTTCGCGTACGCCGTCGACCTGATCAGCAAGACGCTCGTGGTGTCCCGGCTGGAGGGCCGCGCGCCGATCCGGGTCGTCGGGGACCTGCTGGAACTGCACGCGATCCGCAACCCCGGCGCCGCCTTCGGCTTCGGCGCGGCCTTCACGGTGATCTTCACGCTGATCGCCGCCGCCGTGATCGTGGTGATCATCCGGCTGGCCCGCAAGCTTTACAGCTTCCCCTGGGCGGTCGCGCTCGGCCTGCTGCTCGGCGGCGCGCTCGGCAACCTCACCGACCGGATCTTCCGGGCGCCGGGCGTCTTCGAGGGCGAGGTCGTGGACTTCATCGCGCCCAAGGGCTTCGCGGTGTTCAACCTCGCCGACTCGGCGATCGTGTGCGGCGGCGTCCTGATCGTGCTGCTGTCCTTCCGCGGCCTGGACCCCGACGGCTCCGTCCACAAGGACTGAGCCCGGGTTTTCCACAGGCCCGGTCGGGGGTGTCCGGCCCGTCCGGCATACTCGACGGGTGAGCACGATTCCCGAGATCCGTACCCTGCCCGTGCCCGACGGCCTGGAGGGCGAGCGCGTCGACGCCGCCATCTCCCGCATGTTCGGCTTCTCCCGCACGAAGGCGGCCGAGCTGGCCGCGGCCGGCAAGGTCCAGGTCGACGGCGCGGTGGTCGGCAAGTCCGAGCGGGTGCACGGCGGCGCCTGGCTGGAGGTCGAGATGCCGCAGGCCCCCGCGCCGGTGCAGGTGGTCGCCGAACCGGTCGAGGGCATGGAGATCGTGCACGACGACGATGACGTGGTCGTGATCGTCAAGCCGGTCGGCGTGGCCGCGCACCCGTCGCCGGGCTGGTCCGGGCCCACCGTCATCGGCGGTCTCGCCGCCGCCGGATACCGGATCTCCACCTCCGGCGCCGCCGAGCGCCAGGGCATCGTGCACCGACTGGACGTCGGCACCTCCGGCCTGATGGTCGTCGCCAAGTCGGAGTACGCGTACACGTCGCTGAAGCGCCAGTTCAAGGAGCGCACGGTCGACAAGCGCTACCACACGCTGGTCCAGGGCCACCCGGACCCGACGAGCGGCACCATCGACGCCCCGATCGGCCGCCACCCCCAGCACGATTACAAGTGGGCGGTCACCGCCGAGGGCAAGCCGTCGGTGACCCACTACGACCTCATCGAGGCCTTCCGCGCCGCCTCCCTGCTGGACGTGAAGCTGGAGACGGGCCGCACCCACCAGATCCGCGTCCACATGGCCGCCCACCGCCACCCCTGCGTCGGCGACCTCACCTACGGCGCCGACCCGACCCTCGCCAAGCGGCTGCGCCTGACCCGCCAGTGGCTGCACGCCGTACGCCTCGGTTTCGAGCACCCGGGGGACGGCAGCTGGGTGGAGTTCGAGAGCGACTACCCCGAGGACCTCCAGAAGGCCCTCGACCAGGTCAGGGAGGAGACGTACGCGTGAGCCGGCCGTACACCGTCCGGGTCGCCGAGGACCCCGCCGACCGCGAGGCCTGCTTCGCGGTCCGCAAGGAGGTCTTCGTGGTCGAGCAGGGCGTCGCCGAGGACATCGAGTACGACGCCCACGACGCCGTGGCCGTGCACGTGCTGGCGGTGCGCGCGGACGGGGTGCCGCTGGGCACCGGACGGCTGCTGTACGGCGAGGCGGCGGCCGCCAGGACCGGCGGGGACCCGGCGGTGGGCTCCCTGGGCCGGCTCGCCGTCTCCCGCGAGGCGCGCGGGCTCGGAGTCGGCGCGGCCCTGGTGCGCGCCATCGAGGACGCGGCACGCGCGCGTGGCCTGACGGCCGTGGACCTGCACGCCCAGACCCACGCCCTGGGCTTCTACGAACGGCTCGGCTACGAGGCGTACGGCCCGGAGTTCCCGGACGCGGGGCTTCCGCACCGGGCGATGCGCCGGTCCCTGTAGCGGGCGTCGCCGCCCGGGGAGGCGTCGGAACGGGGCCGGGGGGCAGGCGTCATGGCAGGCTGGAGACCTGCCGTGTGATCGTCGACCCCCGGAGCGCCGTCCGTGGATCAGCTGGCTCTGTTGTTCGTACTGCTGCTCGGGGCCTTGGTGAGCGTCCCGCTGGGGGACCGGTTCGGGGTGCCGGCGCCGGTGCTGATGACCCTGCTCGGCGGGGCCCTGGCGGTGGCCGACTTCGTACCCAACGTGGACATCCCGCCCGAGCTGATCCTGCCCGGCCTCCTGCCGCCGCTGCTCTACGCCGCGGTGCGCCGCACGTCCTGGCGGCAGTTCGCGGCCAACGTCCGCCCGATCCTCCTGCTCGCAGTCGCCCTGGTCTTCGTGACGACGGTGTGCGTGGCCCTCGTCGCCAACGCGATCGTGCCCGGGCTGCCGATCGCCGCCGCCGTCGCGCTGGGCGCCCTGGTGGCGCCGCCCGACCCGGTCGCCGCTACCAGCGTCGCGGGACAGCTGGGGCTGCCGCGCCGCCTGGTGTCGATCCTGGAGGGCGAGGGGCTCTTCAACGACGTGACCGCCATCGTGCTGTACCACGTGGCGATCGCGGCCGCCGTGAGCGGCGCGTTCTCCCCCTGGCAGGCCGGGCTCGACCTGGTGCTGTCCGCCGTCGTCGCGGTGGCCGTCGGGCTGGTGCTGGGCTGGGGCGCGAACAGGCTGATGGACCTGCTGGGCGATCCGACCCTGCAGATCGGCATGACCCTGCTGGTGCCGTACGCCTCCTACGTGCTCGCGGAGAAGCTGCACGGCTCCGGGGTGCTGGCCGTGCTCACCACGGCCCTCTTCCTCGCCGAGTACGCCACCGACGCCGACGACGTGATGACCCGGCTCGCCGGGCACACCTTCTGGGACATCATCGACACCCTCGTCACGGGGGTCGCCTTCGGGCTCATCGGGCTCGAACTGCACAACGCCATCCGCACGGCCCAGGGGCGCTGGGGCGAGATGCTCGGCTGGGCCGCCGCCGTCGTGGGCGTGGTGGTCGTCGTGCGGCTGCTCTGGCTGCTGCCGGCGACCTGGCTGACCAAGCGGCTGCACGCCCGCCGGGACTACGAGGAGGAGATCCCGGTGAGCTGGCGGGAGACCGTCGTGATGTGGTGGTCCGGGATGCGCGGGGTGGCCTCGGTGGCGCTGGCGCTGGCCGTGCCGCTCAGGACGGAGCACGGCTCTCCCTTCCCCGACCGGGACGAGATCGTCTTCATCGCCTTCGGGGTGATCATCGCCACGCTGGTGGTGCAGGGACTGACGCTGCCGTGGCTGGTGAAGCGGCTCGGGGTGCGGGCCGACTCGGAGCGGGAGAAGGAGTACGAGAAGGAGCTGGCGGTGCGGGCAGCGAAGGCGGCGAAGCGCCGGCTGCGGGAGATCGAGCAGGTGGAGGAGCTGCCCGAGGAACTGTCCGAGCAGATGCTGCGGCGGGCCTTCGACATCGGCATCCGGATCAGCCCGGACATGGGGGAGGACGAGCGGCGCGAGGCGCAGCACCAACGGGTCAAGCGGATCAGGCGGGTGCGGCGCATCCAGAACGAGATGCTGAGCGCCGCCCGCCACGAGGTGCTGGCGGCGCGGAGCGAGCCCGGCGCGGACCCCGAGATCGTGGACCGGGTGCTGCGCCACCTCGACGTCCGCAGCCTGCGCTGAGCGGAACGGCGTATGTGCCCGTCAGCCATACGAATGTGCCGATCCTGTGGATAACTCCCGACACCGCCGGGGCTCCGCTCGTACGCTCGGATCATGACTCGCAACATCGTGATCAGCGGCGGGGGTACGGGCATCGGCCTGGCGGCGGCGCACGCCTTCGCGGCGGACGGGGACCGTGTGCTGTTGCTCGGGCGACGCGCCGAGGTGCTGGAGAAGGCCGGGGTGGCCGGGGCGCTCAGCTACGCCGCGGACCTCTCCGAGCCCGCCCGGGTGCGCGACGCCGCCCGCTTCGTCGCCGAGCGGCTGGGCACCGTCGACGTGCTGGTGAACAGCGCCGGAGGCGCCGGATACCTGGAGCCCCCGGCCGGCAGCGACGACCCCCTCGACCGGGTCGCCCACGACTGGACCCTCAACTTCCGGCAGAACACCCTGACCGCCGCCCTCCTCACCGAGGCGCTGAAGCCCCGGCTCGCCGAGCCCGGCGGGCGGGTGCTGTTCCTGAGTTCCATCGCCGCCTACCGGGGCTCGGGCACGGGCGCCTACGCTGCGGCCAAGGCCGGGCTGCACCCCTACGCCCACGACCTGGCCCGGCAGCTGGGCCCGCGCGGCATCACCGTGAACGTGGTCGCCCCCGGATACGTGGAGGACACCGAGTTCTTCGGGGACACCATGGACGAGGACCGGCGCGGCAGGCTCGTCGCCGACACCTCGACCGGCCGCGCCGGCATACCCGGGGACGTGGCCGCGACGCTGCACTGGCTGGCCTCGCCCGCCGCCGGCCACATCACCTCGCAGGTGATCCAGGTGAACGGCGGCGCCGAGCGCGGCCACTGAACCCCGGCCGTCAGCCCCGGCCGGTGCGCGGGAAGTCGTAGGCCCTGCGGAGCGAGGCGCGGTCGGGAGACGGGACGCGGTACGGCGGGAGCACCGCGTCGGCGGTGTTCACCCGGGGCAGCGCGTAGGGGTGCTCCGCGGACAGCCAGGTGATCATCTGCTCGCGGACCGCGACCCGGACCGTCCAGATGTCGTCCGCGTCCTTCGCCGTCACCAGGGCCCGCACCTGGATGGTGTTCGGCGTGGTGTCCGTCACCACCAGGCCGTAGGCGCGGCCGTCCCAGGCCGGGCAGTGGCGCAGGATGTCGCGGAGCTTCTCGCGCATGGCCTCGACGGGTGCGCTGTGGTCCAGGTGCCAGTAGACGGTGCCCGTCATCTGCGGGGTGCCGCGGGACCAGTTCTCGAAGGGCTTGGAGGTGAAGTACGACACGGGCATGGTGATCCGGCGCTCGTCCCAGGTCCGGACCGTCAGGAAGGTGAGGGTGATCTCCTCCACGGTGCCCCACTCGCCGTCGACCACGACGGTGTCGCCTATGCGCACCATGTCACCGAAGGCGATCTGCAGCCCGGCGAACATGTTGGAGAGCGTCGACTGGGCCGCGACACCGGCGATGGCGGCGATGATGCCCGCCGAGGCCAGCAGGGAGGCGCCCGCCGCGCGCATCGCCGGGAACGTCAGCAGCATCGACGAGGCGGCCACGACGATGACGATCGCGGACACCACCCGCATGATCAGCTCCACCTGCGTGCGCACCCGGCGCACCCGGGCCGCGTCGCGGTGGGCACGGGCGTAGCGGGAGTAGGAGGTCTCGACGATCGCCGCGGCGATCCGGATCACCAGCCAGGAGGCCGATCCGATCAGTACCAGCGTGAGTGCCCGGCCGATGCCGACCTGGTGCCGCTCCAGCAGCTTCGTCTGGTCGTACGATCCGCGCAGCATGGCGGTGCACAGCACGAGCTGGTAGGGGATGCGGGCCCGCCGAAGCAGCCCCCACAGGGGGGTGCCGTGGTCGCGGTCGTCGGCCTTGCGCAGCAGCCGGTCGGTGACCCAGCCGATGGCCAGGGTCAGCAGCACCGTGCCGCCGAGCACGATCAGGGGGCGGAGTACGTTCTCCATGCCTCCGCTCCTAACCGGCGCGTGCAGGGCATGAACATGTGAGTTCGGCGTGTTCGTGGGTAAGGCGGCACCGCCACCGTCGTCCCCGGCTGGCACCATGGCCTCATGAACATCATGCTTTTTCACTCGACCTACGGGCTCAGGCCCGCGGTGCGGGAGGCCGCGGACCGGCTGCGCGCGGCGGGCCACGAGGTGTGGACGCCGGACCTCTTCGAGGGACGCACGTTCGACACCGTCGAGGAGGGCATGGAGTTCAAGGAGGGCATCGGCAAGGAGGAGCTGCTGAAGCGGGCCGTGCTGGCGGCGGCGCCGTTTTCGGACCGGGGGCTGGTGTACGCCGGGTTCTCGCTCGGGGCCTCCGTCGCGCAGACCCTGGCCCTCGGCGACGACAACGCCCGCGGGCTGCTGCTCCTGCACGGCACCTCGGACATCGCGCCGAACGCGGACGTGGACGAGCTGCCGGTGCAGCTGCACGTCGCCGAGCCCGACCCGTTCGAGACGGACGACTGGCTGAGCGCCTGGTACCTGCAGATGGGCCGGGTGGGCGCCGACGTGGAGATCTACCGGTACGCCGGGGCCGGGCACCTCTACACCGACCCCGGGCTGCCGGACTACGACGAGGAGGCCGCCGAGGCCACCTGGCGGGTGGCGCTCGGCTTCCTCGAATCGCTCGGCTGAGCGGTCACCTCAAGGAGGGTCACACCGGGTCGTAGGTCCGCTCGACCTTCTGCGTGCCGCTGCGGGTGCGATAGGAACGCGCCCAGCCGGCGGTGGCGTTCGGGTCGGTGCGGTCGGACAGGACGTAGTAGTCCATCTGTGCCCGCTCGGCCGTGATGTCCAGCACGCCGTAGCCGTGCCGGTCGGTGTCCACCCAGTGGACGTGCCGGTTGGCGGCCCTGATGACCGGCGCGGCGACCGCGGAGACCGTGCCCTCGGGCACCTTCACGATGTCGTCCAGGTTGTCGGAGGTCACCGAGGTCACCACGAACTCGGTGGCGGCCGACGCCGACAGCGGGTAGGTGCCCGCGTCCACCGGAACGTCGTTGGCCCACGCCATGTGGATGTCACCGGTCAGGAAGACGGTGTTGCCGATGGCGTTCGAGCGCAGGTGGGCGAGGAGTTCGCGGCGGTCGTCGGTGTAGCCGTCCCACTGGTCGGTGTTGGCGGCGATGCCCTCCTGCGGCAGCCCGAGCAGCTTGGCGAGCGGCTTGAGCAGGTCGGCGGAGAGGGAGCCGAAGGAGAACGGCGAGATCATCACCGAGTTGCCGACCAGCCGCCACCTGGTGTCGGAGGCCTTCAGCCCGGCCTTGAGCCAGTCGAGCTGGGCGCGCCCGGTGAGCGTGCGGTCCGGGTCGTCCACGGCACCGCTCGCCGTGGACGCCTGCTGGGAGCGGAAGGAGCGCAGGTCCAGCAGAGACAGGTCGGCGAGCTTGCCGAAGCGCAGCCGGCGGTAGGTGGTACCGGCGAGGGCCGGGCGGACCGGCATCCACTCGAAGTAGGCCTGCTTCGCGGCGGCCTGACGGGCCGACCAGGTGCCCTCGGCGCCCTCGGTGTGGTTGACCGCGCCCCCCGACCAGGCGTTGTCGGCGAACTCGTGGTCGTCCCAGATCGCGACGACCGGCGCCTTCAGGTGCAGGGCCTGGAGGTCGGGGTCGGTCTTGTACTTCGCGTGCCGGATCCGGTAGTCGGCGAGGGTGAGGATCTCGTTGGCCGGCGCGTGCGGGCGGACGACCTTGCCCCGGGCCGCGTACTCGCCGGACTTGTACTCGTATATGTAGTCGCCGAGGTGCAGCCAGGCGTCGAGGTCGTTGCGGGCGGCGAGGTGGCGGTAGGCGGAGAAGTGGCCCGCCTCCCAGTTGGCGCAGGAGACCACGCCGAACCGCAGGCCCGGGACGTCCGCGTCCGCCGCCGGCGCGGTGCGGGTGCGCGCCACCGGGGAGTCGGTGCCGCCGGCCGAGAACCGGAACCAGTAGTCGGTGGCCGGCTGCAGGCCACGGATGTCGGCCTTCACGGTGTGGTCGGCGGCGGCCGTCGCGGTGGTGGAGCCCTTGGCGACGATGCTGGTGAACGCCTTGTCCCTGGCGACGACCCAGCCGACCTCGGTGTCCGGGCCGATGCCGGAGCCCGGTATGGCCTCCGGCGTCGGGGTCACGCGGGTCCACAGCAGGATGCCGTCGGGCAGCGGGTCACCGGAGGCGACGCCGTGGAGGAAGGCGGGGGCGTCCGTGGCGGCGCGGGCCGGCAGGGCGGCGGCCAGCGGGCCGGCCAGGACAGCGGTCGCCGCCGCGGCCTTGACGACCGTACGGCGGCGGGGCGAGAAGCTGCCGAGGCCCTGGGAGGCCTCGGATGATCTGTATCGACTGGTCACGGTCGATCAGGTTACTGATCGGTACCGCGCGAAGGCGGGCGAACGCGTAAAGTTCGCCCGCCCTTTGACCGGGCGTCGGCTCGGACGCCTCCGTGGCGGGGCGGCTCAGCCCTTGAGGACCTTGTTCAGCGCGGTGTTGAAATCGGCGGTCGTCATGGGCGCGGACTTGCCGTCGGGGCCCGTCAGCGTCTTGCCGTCCATCTTCAGGGTCGGGGTGCCCGAAATGCCGTCCTTGTCGAAGATTTTCGACTCCTCCAGCGCCCACCGGTCGTAGGTGCCCTCCTTCACGGCCTTCTGGAAAGCCGCGTTGCCCTTCAGGGCGGGGACCGTGTCGGCGATCTTGATGAGGTAGGCGTCGTCCTTGAACTCGTCGGTGGTCTCCGCGGGGTGCCACTTCTTCGAGTACATCGCGGACTTGTATTCGAGGAACGCCTCCGGGCTGACGTCGAGGGCGGCGCCCAGGGCGCTGAGCGCGTTCTTGGAGCCCTCACCGGTCAGGTTCCTGTCGAGGAAGGTGGCGACGACATACTTGATCTTGAACTTGCCGGCGTCGAGGTCCTTCTCGACGGTCGGGCCGACCGCCTGCTCGAAGTCGGCGCAGATCGGGCAGCGCGGGTCCTCGTACATCACCAGGGTCTTCTTGGCGCTGCTCTTGCCGACGAGGATCGTCGTGCCGTCCTTGCCCGTGGTGTTGGCGGGCTTGACGAGCTTGTCGTCCTTCGCGGCCTCCCAGTAGGCGGGCTTGTTGGCCTGGACGACCGCCCAGCCTATGCCGCCGGCCGCGGCCAGGACACCGACCACGGAGGCGGCCACGATCAGCTGCCGCCTGACCTTGTCGCGCTTGGCCTGCCGCTCGCGCTCCTGGCGCAGCCGCTCCCGGGCCGCCGTCTTCGCCGCCTGGCTGTTCCGCTTGCTCATGTTGGTGATCTCCATGTGGGACGCGCACACGTCGTACGCGGGATACGTAGGGGGGACTGATCGTGCTCAGGCGAAGGCCGGAGAGCACGGCGGTCCACGCCGTCCCAGGGAGTGCGCGAGGAGCCGGTCGCGGGCCGCGGCCCGGCGCGGGGCCGGGCGGGGCAGCCGGCGGGCCGGGAGCGGCCGTACGGCGACCGCGGCCACCGCGAGCAGCAACGGCCGGAAGGTGGTCGCTGCGACCGCGCGCAGCAGCTGGGTCAGCGCCCGCTCGCCCCGGCGCAGCCAGGCGGCGGCGAGCAGGCCCACGCCGACGTGCGCGGCGAGCAGCAGCCAGGCGGCGGCCGGGCCGGCGTGCGCGAGCAGCGCTCCGGCGCCGTCGGCGCCGCCGGTCATCCGCGCCAGCGGGCCGCCCACCGGGCCCTGGCACAGCACGTCCAGGCCGACCGCCCGCAGCGGGCCCGCGACCGGGCCGCCCGCCGGGCCGTAGCAGGTGTGCTGGCCGGTGGTGAACACCGTGTCGGCGGCCAGCTCCAGCGGGATCAGCAGGGCCGCGATCCGGCCGAAGCCGCGCTCGCGGCGCGCCAGCGCGTACGCGGTGACGAAGACCCCGGCGGTGACCGCGCCCACGGTCGCCAGGGGCAGCGGAGCACGGGACAGCAGCACGTGCGACGCGGTGCTGAGCGTCACGACGAAGGCCGTGAACAGCGCCGCGCGCACGGCTCTGAGCGGGGTCCCGGACATGTCCATAGCGAAAGGAGAGTTTGTCACGTAGGCGAGTAAGGGACCCCTAAAGGGTGCCTGTGAATCCGCGGGGACTACAGCCCCGGGATCCGGCCGTTGCGGAACAGGTCGACGAAGATCTGGTGGTCGGCACGCGCGCGTGCGCCGTAGGCGTGCGCGAAGTCCACCAGCAGGGGCGCGAAGCCCTCCTCGTCGGCCGCGATCGCCGCGTCGATGGCCCGCTCGGTGGAGAACGGCACCAGGGACTCGCCGGAGGTGTCGTCCGCCGCCGCGTGCATCGCGGCGGTGGCCCGGCCCAGGTCGGCGACGACGGCCGCGATCTCCTCCAGGTCGTCGATGTCGTCCCAGTCCAGGTCGACGGCGTACGGCGAGACCTCGGCGACCAGCTGGCCGGCCCCGTCCAGCTCGGTCCAGCCGAGCCACGGGTCGGCGTGCGCCTGCAGGGCGCGCTGGGAGATCACGGTGCGGTGGCCCTCGTGCCGGAAGTACTCCGCGATGGCCGGATCCGTGATGTGGCGGGAGACGGCCGGGGTCTGGGCCTGTTTGATGTAGATCACGACATCGTTCTCCAGGGCGTCGCTGTGGCCCTCCAGGAGGATGTTGTACGACGGCAGGCCCGCCGAACCGATGCCGATGCCCCGGCGGCCCACGACGTCCTTCACCCGGTAGGAGTCCGGGCGGGCCAGGGAGGAGTCCGGCAGGGTCTCCAGATAGCCGTCGAAGGCCGCCAGGACCTTGTAGCGGGTCGCCGCGTCCAGCTCGACGGAGCCGCCGCCGGCGGCGAAGCGGCGCTCGAAGTCACGGATCTCGGTCATCGACTCCAGCAGCCCGAACCGGGTCAGCGAGCGGGCGTCACGCAGCGCGTCCAGCAGCGGACCCTGCGCGGTGTCCAGCGTGAACGGCGGCACCTCGTCCCGCTTCGCGCCCGTGGCCAGGGCGTGGACGCGCTCGCGGTAGGCGGTGGCGTAGACCGTCACCAGCTCGGTGATCTGCGCGTCACTGAGCGCCTTCGCGTACCCGATCAGCGCCACGGACGCCGCGAAGCGCTTCAGGTCCCAGGTGAACGGGCCGACGTAGGCCTCGTCGAAGTCGTTGACGTTGAAGACCAGGCGGCCGTTGGAGTCCATGTACGTGCCGAAGTTCTCCGCGTGCAGATCGCCGTGGATCCACACGCGCGAGGTGCGGTCGTCCAGGTACGGACCGCCGCGCTTCTCGGTGTCGAGGTCGTGGTAGAAGAGGGCCGCCGTGCCCCGGTAGAAGGCGAAGGCCGAGGCCGCCATCTTCCGGAACTTCACCCGGAACGCTGCCGGGTCGGCGGCCAGGAGCCGGCCGAAGGCGGTGTCGAAGACGGCGAGGATCTCCTCGCCGCGCTGCTCCTCGTCGAGCTGGGGGACCGACATCGCTGGGTGCCTCCTGGTGCAGTGCCTGTACGACAGCGTCTCTGTCGTTTCCAACGCACGAAGGTACGCGGAGGTGCCCGCCGTCGCCCGGCCACCACCCGCCGTCGAGGCGCTTCGCGCCAAGTCTTCATCCCGGTGTCGGTCCCGGGGCATAGACTTCGACGCTGTCCCCCAGAGTGTCCGCCCACCCGTCGCCGAGTGTTTCCGTTGGAGGCCAAACCGTGTCGAAGCCGCCCTTCACGCACCTGCACGTCCATACCCAGTACTCGCTGCTGGACGGTGCCGCGCGGCTGAAGGACATGTTCAACGCGTGCAACGAGATGGGCATGACGCACATCGCCATGTCCGACCACGGCAACCTCCACGGGGCGTACGACTTCTTCCACTCCGCGAAGAAGGCCGGAATCACCCCGATCATCGGGATCGAGGCCTATGTCGCCCCCGAGTCCCGGCGCAACAAGCGCAAGATCCTCTGGGGCCAGCCGCACCAGAAGCGCGACGACATCTCCGGCTCCGGCGGTTACACGCACAAGACGATGTGGGCGGTGAACCGGACCGGGCTCCACAACCTCTTCCGCCTGTCCTCCGACGCCTACGCCGAGGGCTGGCTGCAGAAGTGGCCCCGGATGGACAAGGAGACCATCGCCCGGTGGTCCGAGGGCATCGTCGCCTCCACCGGCTGCCCCTCCGGCGAGGTGCAGACCCGGCTGCGCCTCGGCCACTTCGACGAGGCCCTGAAGGCCGCCGCCGACTACCAGGACATCTTCGGCAAGGACAAGTACTTCCTGGAGCTGATGGACCACGGCATCGAGATCGAGCGCCGGGTCCGCGACGGCCTGCTGGAGATCGGCAAGAAGCTCGGCATCCCCCCGCTGGTCACCAACGACTCGCACTACACGTACGCGCACGAGGCGGGCGCCCACGACGCCCTGCTGTGCATCCAGACCGGCAAGAACCTCTCCGACCCCGACCGCTTCAAGTTCGACGGCACCGGCTACTACCTGAAGTCCACGGACGAGATGTACGCCATCGACTCCTCGGACGCCTGGCAGGAGGGCTGTGCCAACACCCTCCTGATCGCCGAGATGGTGGACACCACCGGCATGTTCGAGAAGCGCGACCTCATGCCCAAGTTCGACATCCCCGAGGGCTACACCGAGGTCACCTGGTTCAAGGAGGAGGTCCGCCGCGGCATGGAGCGCCGCTTCCCCGGCGGCATCCCCGAGGACCGCCAGAAGCAGGCCGAGTACGAGATGGACACGATCATCTCGATGGGCTTCCCGGGCTACTTCCTCGTGGTCGCCGACTTCATCATGTGGGCCAAGAAGCAGGGCATCGCGGTCGGCCCCGGCCGGGGCTCCGCGGCCGGCTCGATCGTGGCCTACGCCCTCGGCATCACCGACCTCGACCCCATCCCGCACGGCCTGATCTTCGAGCGGTTCCTCAACCCCGAGCGCATCTCGATGCCCGATGTCGACATCGACTTCGACGAGCGCCGGCGCGTCGAGGTGATCCGGTACGTCACCGAGAAGTACGGCGCCGACAAGGTCGCCATGATCGGCACCTACGGCACCATCAAGGCCAAGAACGCGATCAAGGACTCCGCGCGCGTGCTGGGCTACCCGTACGCGATGGGCGACCGCATCACCAAGGCCATGCCCGCCGACGTCCTCGGCAAGGGCATCCCGCTGTCCGGCATCACCGACCCCAGCCACCCCCGCTACTCGGAGGCCGGCGAGGTCCGCTCGATGTACGAGAACGAGCCGGACGTGAAGAAGGTCATCGACACCGCGCGCGGCGTGGAGGGCCTGGTCCGGCAGATGGGCGTGCACGCCGCCGGCGTGATCATGTCCAGCGAGACCATCACCGAGCACGTCCCCGTCTGGGTGAGGCACACCGACGGCGTGACCATCACCCAGTGGGACTACCCGAGCTGTGAGTCGCTCGGCCTGCTGAAGATGGACTTCCTGGGCCTGCGCAACCTCACGATCATGGACGACGCGGTCAAGATGGTGAAGGCCAACAAGGGCCTCGACATCGACCTGCTCTCCCTGCCGCTCGACGATCCCACGACCTTCGAGCTGCTCCAGCGCGGCGACACCCTCGGCGTCTTCCAGTTCGACGGCGGCCCCATGCGGTCCCTGCTCCGGCTGATGAAGCCGGACAACTTCGAGGACATCTCCGCCGTGTCGGCCCTGTACCGGCCGGGCCCGATGGGCATGAACTCCCACACGAACTACGCGCTGCGCAAGAACGGGCAGCAGGAGATCACGCCGATCCACCCCGAGCTGGAGGAGCCGCTCAAGGAGGTCCTGGACGTCACCTACGGCCTGATCGTCTACCAGGAGCAGGTGCAGAAGGCCGCCCAGATCATCGCGGGCTACTCGCTCGGCGAGGCCGACATCCTCCGCCGCGTGATGGGCAAGAAGAAGCCGGAGGAGCTGGAGAAGAACTTCGTCATCTTCCAGGCCGGCGCCCGCAAGAACGGCTACAGCGACGAAGCCATCCAGGCGCTCTGGGACGTGCTGGTGCCGTTCGCCGGCTACGCCTTCAACAAGGCGCACTCGGCCGCGTACGGGCTGGTGTCGTACTGGACGGCGTACCTGAAGGCGAACCACCCGGCCGAGTACATGGCCGCCCTGCTCACCTCCGTCAAGGACGACAAGGACAAGTCGGCGGTCTACCTCAACGAGTGCCGCCGCATGGGCATCCGCGTGCTCCCGCCGAACGTCAACGAGTCCGAGGCGAACTTCGCCGCCCAGGGCGACGAGGTGATCCTCTTCGGCCTGTCCGCCGTCCGCAACGTCGGCACCAACGTGGTCGAGTCGATCATCAAGTGCCGCAAGGCGAAGGGGAAGTACACCTCCTTCCCCGACTACCTCGACAAGGTCGAGGCGGTGGTCTGCAACAAGCGCACCACCGAGTCGCTGATCAAGGCCGGCGCCTTCGACTCGATGGGCCACACCCGCAAGGGCCTCATGGCGCAGTACGAGCCGATGATCGACAACGTGGTCGCCGTGAAGCGCAAGGAGGCCGAGGGGCAGTTCGACCTCTTCGGCGGCATGGGCGAGGAGACCAGCAGCGAGCCCGGCTTCGGCCTCGACGTGGAGTTCTCCACCGACGAGTGGGACAAGACCTATCTGCTCGCCCAGGAGCGGGAGATGCTCGGACTGTACGTCTCCGACCATCCCCTCTTCGGTCTGGAGCACGTCCTCGCCGACAAGGCCGACGCGGGCATCTCCCAGCTCACCGGCGGCGAGCACGCCGACGGCGCGGTCGTCACCATCGGCGGCATCATCTCCGGCCTCCAGCGCAAGATGACCAAGCAGGGCAACGCCTGGGCGATCGCCACCGTGGAGGACCTGGCGGGCTCCATCGAGTGCATGTTCTTCCCGGCCACCTACCAGCTGGTGTCGACCCAACTGGTCGAGGACGCCGTGGTGTTCGTCAAGGGCCGGCTCGACAAGCGCGAGGACGTGCCCCGGCTCGTCGCCATGGAGCTGATGGTCCCCGACCTGTCCAACGCGGGCACCAACGCCCCCGTGATCCTCACCATCCCCGCGGTGAAGGTGACCCCGCCGATGGTCAGCCGCCTCGGTGAGATCCTCAGCCACCACAAGGGCGACAGCGAGGTCCGGATCAGGCTCCAGGGCCCGCGCAAGACCACCGTGCTCCGCCTGGACCGGCACCGGGTCAAGCCCGACCCGGCCCTGTTCGGCGACCTCAAGGTGCTCCTCGGGCCGTCCTGCCTGGCCGGCTGAGCCCCGCGGCGGTCCACGGCGGTCCGCGTGGCCGCGACCGGCGAACAGCGCGAAGGGGCGCACCCCTGAGGAGTGCGCCCCTTCCCTGTTGCCGGGCTTCGACCCATGTGCCTGGGCTTCAACTGCCCTTTAGTTGTGGCCGAAGCTCTTCTGCCTCTTGCGCGGAGCCTCCGACGCGTCGCCCTGTATGTGCGACACCGGCGACTCGTGTTCCTCCGCCGGAGGGCGCTGTGCGTGCTCGTCCCGCCGGTCGCGGTTCTGCGGGCCGGCCTGCTTGCGGTTCTTGTTCTTGGCCATGGTGATCTGCCTCCTGTGGGGGGTCTAGGGGCCAGGGCCGGGACCAGATTCACATAGGCTGACATCAGGCGCATGTCGGATAATTACCGTGTGTGACAGGGCAGCTGGGCGCACGGGATCCCGAAACGCCACGCCGAAGATCGAGTTCGGGCCGTTAACCCCCGCGCGGTCGGGCAGACTCGAAGGAAGTCCGAAGCAAAACCTCCCGGGAAGAGGGTGAGTCGCGTGGACCGCTGCATCGTCCTGGTGGACGCCGGGTATCTGCTGGGTGCCGCCGCCAGCCTCCTCGCCGGCGAGCCCTCGCGATCCCGGATCACCGTCGACCACGCCGCGCTGATCCAGGCCCTGCGGGAGCGCGCGGAGTCCGACACCGAGCGCCCCCTGCTGCGCATCTACTGGTTCGACGGCGCCCCCGACCGGGTCCCCCAGCCGGAGCACCGCCGGCTGCGCGTGATGCCCCGGGTGACCGTCCGGCTGGGCGCCCTCACCCGCAGCGACGGACGCTGGGCCCAGAAGGGCGTGGACGCCGCCATGCACGCCGAGCTGACCGAGCTGGCCCGCAACCGCGCCTGCTCCGACGTGGTCCTGGTCACCGGCGACGGCGATCTGCTGCCCGGCATGATGGCCGCCAAGGAGCACGGCGTCGCCGTCCACCTGTGGGCCGTCCAGGCCGCCGACGGCGACTACAACCAGTCCGAGGACCTGGTCGCCGAGGCCGACGAACGGCGCGTGCTGGACCGGGCCTGGATCACCCAGGCCGTCCGCGCCAAGGAGCTGACCGGCGTCTGTGCCCCGCCGCCCGCGCCCCGCCCCGAGATCGCCGCGATCCTCTCCGCTCCGCTGCCCGAGTCCGCGCTGGCCGGGGCCGAGCGGGCCGCGGAACAGCCCGCGCACCCGCCCGCCCCCGCGGCCACGGAGAACGGCGCCGCGGAGCGGGTCCCGGCCTCCAAGGGCGTCCCCACCCCGAAGGACCTGGCCGCGCTGCGCGCGCACGGCGCCCAGCCACCGCAGCACCCGGCGACCGCGACCCTGCGCTGGTCCTCCGACAAGGGATGGGTCGACCGGCCGGGTGTGGTCGCCGAGCCCGCCGAGGTGGCCTCCATGCCGACGCTCGCCCAGCTCACCACCGCCGAGCAACGGTGGGCCGACCGCGAGGAGGACATCACCACCGTCGGCGGCGACCCCTACGAGGTGGGGCAGGTCTTCGCCCGCCGCTGGATCTCCCGCCTCGGCGACCAGGGCCATCTGCAGCGGCTGTCGCAGATGTACCCGCGCATCCCGCACCGGATCGACGGGGAGCTGCTGCGGTACGCGGCCCGGTTCGGACTGCTCGCACACAAGGACGACCAGATCGACGAGCACGACCGTTACGCCATCCGGGCGGGTTTCTGGCGCGAGATCGACGTGCCGGCGGCGGCCGAGCAGCAGGCGCCCACCGCCGACTGAATCCGCGGAGCCACCCCCAAAGGCGAGTAAAGTCCCCCGACCCCGTACTCTCGTCCTTTGTGAGTACGCGCGCGGGAGAGGCACTTCGGTACGACGAGGTCGTCCGCGTGCGTGGGCTCGGCAAGACCTACCCGGCCGTGAAGGGCCGGCGGGGCACGCCGGGCACCCCAAAGGTGCGGGCCACCGACGGCGTGGAGCTGGACGTGCGGCGCGGCGAGGTCTTCGGGCTGCTCGGCCCGAACGGCGCCGGCAAGTCCACCCTCGTACGACAGCTCACCGGCCTGCTGCGGCCGGACACGGGCAGCGTCGAGATCCTCGGCCACGACATCGTGCGCCACCCCGAGCGGGCCGCCCGCCTCCTCGCCTACCTCGGCCAGGAGTCCACCGCCCTGGACGAGCTGACCGTCTCCCTCGCCGCCGAGACCACCGGACGCCTGCGCGGCCTGGACGTACGGCGGGCGCGGGCCGAGCGGGACGCCGTACTGGAGGAGCTGGGGCTGACCCCGATCGCCGGGCGGGCGCTGAAGAAGCTGTCCGGCGGGCAGCGGCGGCTCGCCTGTTTCGCCGCCGCCCTCGTCGGCGAGCGGCCGCTGCTCGTGCTGGACGAGCCGACCACCGGCATGGACCCGGTGGCCCGGCGCGCCGTGTGGGCGGCCGTGGACCGGCGCCGGGCCGAGCACGGGACGACCGTGCTGCTGGTCACCCACAACGTCATCGAGGCCGAGACGGTCCTGGACCGGGTCGCCGTCCTCGACCAGGGCCGGGTCATCGCCTGCGACACCCCCGCCGGACTCAAGGCCCAGGTCGCCGGCGAGGTGCGGGTCGAGCTGGTGTGGCGGGAGCGGGCGCCGCTGGAGGTGCCCGAGGTCGCCGTACTGCGTGAGCGGGCCGTGGCCTCCGGCCGGCGCTGGACGCTGCGGCTCGCGCCCGAGGAGGCCCGCGCCGTCGTCGCCACGGTGACCGGCGGGGCCGCGTTCGCCGCCCTGGACGACTTCACGCTCGCCACGCCCAGTCTGGAGGACGTCTACCTGGCGCTGGGCGGCGCGGCCCGGCAGGGGCTGGTGAAGGCGTGAGCGCACCGGCCGCGGAATGCGTAAGGGTCTGTGCGACTGCCGCAGGAAATGCGACTGCCGTGGGGAAGAGGAGCAGCTCGTCGTGAGTGTCGTACCCGCCGAGGTTCTGCCGGGCGGCGCCCGGGCCGTGCCGGACGCGGCGCCCGGCGCGGCCGAGCTGGGGCCGCCCGCGCGGCTGTGGCCGTCGCTGGCGGCCGTCTACCGGGCGCAGCTGTCCCGGGCCCGGGTGGCGCGGATCCCGTTGCTGTTCGTGGCGACCTTCCAGTCCGTCGGCATCGCCGTGATGATGCGGGGCGTCGTCGACAGCGGCCATGAGGCGCAGTCCGTCGTGGCCGGCTCCTCCGTGCTGGTCGTCGCGTACGTCGCGCTGAACCTGCTCTCGCAGTACTTCGGACAGCTGCGGGCCAGCGGCGGACTCGACCACTACGCCACGCTGCCGGTGCCGCCGGCGGCCGTGGTGCTGGGCGCGGCGGCGGCGTACGCCTCCTTCACCGTGCCGGGCACCCTGGTGACCGCCGTCTTCGGCTGCGTGCTGTTCGGGCTGCCGCTGTCCAACCTGTGGATCCTGGTGGCCGTCGTCCCGCTCGCCGGGGCCGCGCTGGCCGGACTCGGCGCCGCCTGCGGGCTGCTCGCGCCCCGCCCGGAGCTGGCGACGCTCCTCGGCCAGCTGGGCATGTCGGCGGCGCTGCTGCTGGGGGTGCTGCCGGCCGACCGGATGCCGGAGGTCGTACGGCTGGCTCGCGATCTGCTGCCGTCGACCTACGGCGTGGAGGCGTACGCGCGGACCTTCGGGGCCCACCCCGACTGGGCCGTCGTC
Organism: Streptomyces sp. NPDC107654; assembly: GCF_055639035.1. Lineage (NCBI taxonomy): Bacteria > Bacillati > Actinomycetota > Actinomycetes > Kitasatosporales > Streptomycetaceae > Streptomyces > Streptomyces sp. NPDC107654. Next base: position 127,177 of record NZ_JBVKBI010000001.1, on the reverse strand, counting down.
CTCGCTGACCTGGGGGTGTGCGCGGGTGTCGGAGTGGTCTCGCTGGCGGTGGCGACCTGGGCGTACCGCAGGGCCGCCGTCCGGTGACGCGGCGCACGGCACGACCTGGCACGATGTTCAGGTGACCGCACCGCTGACTCCGCCTCCGCCGCCGCACGACGACTCCCCGCACCAGGCCTGGCAGGCGCCGCCGCCCGGGGCGCCGGGCGCGGGCGCGTATGAACAGGACGGCCCCGGGATGAAGACGGAACTGCGCGAGGCCGCCGTGGTCACGGTCGCGGTGGCGCTGGGCGGGGTGCTGCTGGGGCTGCTGTGGTGGTGGCTGGCGCCGCACGTGCCGCTGGTCGGTGACGAGATCGACAAGAGCTGGGTCGTCTACCTCAAGGACACCGAGGGGGAGCAGGCGGTCGGGGTGGACGGCACGTTCATCCTGCTGGGGCTCGCCTTCGGGCTGGTCAGCGCGGTGGCGGCGTTCCTGCTGCGGCGGCGTGGGGGCGTGCCGCTCGTCGTGGCCCTGGGCCTCGGCGGGCTGCTGGGCTCCCTGCTGGCCTGGCGGCTCGGGATGTGGCTGGGCCCCGAGTCCGACGTGCTCGCCCACGCCCGGGCCGTCGGCGAGGGCGTGACGTTCTCGGCCCCGCTGAAGCTGTCGGCCAAGGGGGCGCTCCTGGCGTGGCCGCTCGCCGGCCTGCTGGTGCACCTCGGCCTCACCGCGCTGTTCGGACCCCGGGACCCGGAGGAGCACACCGACTGACGGCCCAGGCGGACGACCCCGCGCCGGCCAGTCCCGACGCCGGTGTCGGCCCCGTTCCGACGGCCGGGTACGCGTGTCCCGGTGGCCTCCGTCATTGCGCTCCGATGCCCGTGTGAGCCCGGTTCGATCGTCCGTGGTGGCCCTTGTCCGGTGCCGTGTCGGTCCCGCTGCGATGCCCGCGTGCGTCCGGTCCGGGTGCCTGAGGCGATCCCGGCCGCCGGCCCTGTGTCAGCTCGCTCCGATGCCCGGGTACGTCCGGCCTGGTGGTTTCCGTCGTCAGGCTCCGGTGCCTGTGTCAGTACGGTTCTGTCGGCTGTGGTGGTCCTGTCCGGTGCCCGTGTCGGTCCCGCTGCGACGCCCGCGTGCGCCCGGTCCGGTGGCCTCCGTCGATCCGCTCCGACGCCTGTGTCAGCCCGGTTCGGTCGCTCGGGGCGGTCCCGTCCGTCGGCCTGCGTCAGTCCCGCTCCGACGCCCGCGCCCGTCCCGGTGGGCCTGCGTCAGCCCGGCCCGGTGCCCTGCGTGCGTCCGGTGCCCGGGGCAGGCCACGCTCCGACGCCCGCGTACGCCCGCTCCGGTGCCCTGCGCCCGACCAGCCCCGACGCCCGTGTCAGCCCTGCCCGGGTGCCCGCGGAGTCCCGTCCCGGCGCCCGTGGCCGTCCCGCCCGGCGCCCGGGTCAGCCCCGTCCGGCGTCCGGGTCAGCCCCGTCCGATCGGTGCCAGCACCGCGTCCGTCAGTTTTGCCAGGTCCTCCGGTGCCAGTTCCACCTCGAGACCCCGTCGGCCCGCCGAGACGCAGATCGTCGGGTGGGTCCCGGCCGAGTCGTCGAGGACCGTGGGGAGCTTCTTGCGCTGGCCGAGGGGGGAGATGCCGCCGCGGACGTAGCCCGTGGTGCGTTCGGCGAGGGTCGGGTCGGCCATGGTGGCCCGCTTGCCGCCCACCGCCGCCGCGAGGGCCTTGAGGTCCAGGGAGCCGGCCACCGGGACCACGCCGACCACCAGGGAGCCGTCCACGTCGGCGACGAGCGTCTTGAAGACGCGCTCGGGGGAGACGCCCATGGCCTCGGCCGCCTCCTCGCCGTAGGAGGGGTGCGCGGGGTCGTGGTCGTAGGCGTGGACGGTGAAGTCCACGCCCGCCGCCGTCAGGGCGACCGTCGCGGGCGTCCCCCCGGACTGCTGCTTCTTCGGTTTCCTGGCCATCGGTTGTCGGGCTTCCCCTCAGTCCCTCGGTCCCTCAGTTCAGGCTCGTCGGTGTCCGCGTCAGCTCGAACATGGGCAACGACGGCAGGTTACGGATGATGGCCGTCTCCGCCCGGAGGAGTTTCAGCTCGTCCCGCAGCCGGGACGCGGTGTCCGGGGCCTGGAGCAGCCGTTGCTTCGTCGGCGTGTCGTGCACCATCGCCGCGGCCACCAGGTACGACACCACGCCGGGGTCGTCCGGCAGGTCGGTGCCGGTGGACAGCGAGCGCTCGCGGGCGCCGGCGAGCCGCTTCTGGTACTGACGGAACGAGCGCAGGACGCCCTCGGCCAGCGCGCCGGCCTCGTCCCCGGGCTCCTCCGGCAGCTCCTCCAGCTCCGCGGTCAGGAACGGCCCCGACGCGTCAACGGACAGCAGCCGGACCCGGGTCGTGCCCGTGGCCAGCACCTCGAACGTGCCGTCGGGCCGCTCCCGGACGGTCGCCGCGTCCGCCACGCAGCCCACCCCGTGGAAGGCCTTCACCGGGTCGGGGCCGAAGCCGGCGGCCGGGCCGCGTTCGGGCTGGGCCGTGGGATCCGGCATGCCCGGGGCGCTCGGGGCGACCTCGTGGCCGTCACGGATGGCGACGACGGCGAACCGGCGCGGCTCGTCCTCGGGAGTCTTCATCAGCTCGCGCATCATGGCGCGATAACGCTCCTCGAAGACGTTCAGCGGCAGCACGAGCCCGGGGAACAGCACCGAGTTCAGCGGAAAGAGCGGGAGACGGACGGTGGTCACGGCGCCCCAGCCTAGTGGTCGTCGGCGCACACGTGTCCGCCCCGGCCGTCCGGGGGCCCCGCGGGCGCCGTCAGCAGGCCGGCCGGCGCGGGCCGCGGGCCCGCCGTCTCCAGGTGCTCGCGCAGCCGCAGGAAGTGGCCGAGGGGGTCGTCCGAGAAGCGGTCCCAGGGGAAGGACGTGGCGTACGGGCCGATCAGGCGCAGCTGGGCGCGGGCCTCGTCGTAGCGGTCCAGCCTCAGCAGCACGTACAGGAGCTTGTTGCGGACCTCGGCGGGCCACGGGTCGGCCGCCGGGAAGCGTCCGGACAGTTCGATCGCGCGGTCGGCCGCCGCGTCCAGCCGGGCACGCGGCACCTCGGGTCCGCGGCCGTCGGTCAGCCAGCCGAACGCGGCCCGGGCGGGCAGGGCCTGCACCAGCGAGCCCGCCGGGGCGTCCTGCGCGGCCCGGTCGGCGAAGTCGAAGCAGGCGAGGTGGCAGTCGCGCCCGAAGGTGGCGAGGTAGCGCAGGGCGGCCACATGGCAGCCGTAGTGGTGCGGGGCGCGCCGGACCGCCGCCTCCCACAGCTCCTCGAAGTAGCGGTGCCCGGCCCGCGAGCCGCGGGCGTGGTCGAGCGCGATCCGCCACGGCACCGGGTCGCGGTCGTCGGCGCGGGCGGCGGCGGTGATGAGCGGGCTCACCTCGCGCAGCAGTTCGGCGCGGGCCGGCGAGGGCCAGGCGCGGTCCACCGCCAGCTGGGCCCCGACCACCAGCACTCCGGGGTCGGCGGGGTCGGCGGCGCGCCAGTCCTCGTACCACTCGGGGCGTGAGCGGGCGAAGGCGCTCAGGCGTCGCACGTACCGGTCCCGGTCCTCCCACGCGGCCGCGGCGCGGGTGGCGGCGAGCAGGCCGGCCGCGGCGCCGTACTCGCCCCGGCCGGCCGCGACCAGGGCGGGGGAGAGGCGGTCGTCGGGCGCGTCGAGCACGGCCTCGTCCCCGGCCGGTGGCTGTCCGGCCGGGCGTGCGGTGCGTTTGGTCAGCCGGGTGGGGCGGATGAACGAGGGCAGCAGAGCCATGGTGCCGACCATTGAAAGTCCGCAGGTCGGGGCCGCGCCAGTGGGCCTGGACAAGTCATGGAAAGTTGTATGCCCGACGGTCAAGGGCCAGTAAAAGGTGAAGGTTCACGTGGTGACGGAATCGTGTGCTCCGTCTGGAGGGCCCCGCCGGCACCCCGGACCGGCTCCGGCAGCGCGGTCACGCCGGCACCCCGCGTCAGCTCCGCCGCAGCAGTCGCGTCGCCCCCGCCGCCACCGTCGTCGCCAGGATCCAGCCGGCCAGGACCAGCACCGCCGCCAGCCACTGCCAGCCGCCGCTCAGCTGCCACTGGCCGGCCTGCCCCAGGTCGATCACCGGCAGCAGCAGGTCCAGCGTGAACAGGGCCGGGCTCCAGGCCGGATGCCCGCCGGAGTTCAGCGGCGGATGGTCCGCGTGCGCGAACGCGAGGGTGCCCGCCGCCCAGAGCACCGTCATCCACACCAGGGCCCGGCCCGGGCGGTAGCCGTAGGCGACCGTCCAGTCCTGGGCGTACCCCCAGAACTTGCCGGCCAGCGGCAGCGTCTCGCGCCGCCGGCGCTGCTTGGCGAGCAGCACCTCGCGGGCGTCCTCGTCCTCCCCGGCGGCGCGCAGCACCGCGGCCAGCCGCTCGTACGGCTCCGGCGCGTACTCGGCGGTGGCCGCGGACACCCAGTCCAGGCGCTCGGTCAGCGGGAACGGGCCCTGCGGCACCAGGTTCTCGTAGGCGAACCCGCCCATGTGCAGCCGGCCCGCGTCCGGCCAGCTGCCGGTGCGGTCCACCAGGTTCACCACCCGCGCGCCGGACAGCACCACCTTGCCCCGCTGCGGCTTGTCCCCCAGGAAGCGCAGCTCCGGTGTCTGCACCCGGCGCAGCGACAGCTCCTGGTCGTCGGTGAGGTCGAACCGGGCCCGCTCCAGGTCGACGGCGTCCCCGAACCGCCCGTCGTCCAGGCGCACCCCGCCCCGGCAGTCGAACCGCTGGATGCGGGTTCCGCGCGCGGGCGTCGTCCCGCTCAGCAGCGGGCTGCCCACCCCGGCCGGGGTCAGGTACAGGGTGCGCTCGACCGTCAGCTGCGGGGCGTTCAGGGCGTAGCGGGCGTAGGGGTTGGCGAGCTTCGCGCCGCGCAGGCTGAGCGAGACGCCGATCTGGGCACCCCGCAGGCTGAACTCGCCGTACGACTCCAGCATCTCCGCCTGGAGGTCCTGGCCGACGGTCAGTCCGTCCGCCGCGATCGACCGTCCGCCGCGGTCGCGGTACGCGACCGCCTGGTTGAGCAGCAGGTCGGTGCCGATGTGCGCGTCCGTCAGCCGGACCCCGCCCGGGAACCGGCAGCGCGGCAGATGCAGATCGCCCTCGGTGTGCACGCGGGCCGCCTCCAGACGCGGCACCGAGCAGTCCACCAGGCGCACGGTCGTGAACCGGGCCTCCGGCAGCCGGACCTCCTCGTCGAAGCGGCAGCCGGTCAGCTCGACGTACGGGGTGACCTGGCCGCCCGCGAGGTCCAGCGGGCCGGTGATCCGCACGCCGACGAGCTTCAGCGCTGCCACCCGGCCGGCCAGCGCCGGCGGGCCGTCCAGCAGCAGCCAGCAGACGGTGCGGGCCCGTACGGTCCGCTCGGGACCCCAGGGATGTCCGCCGTGCGGATCGTCCACCACGAAGTCGCCGCAGCTCAGGTCGTACACGCTGCCGTTGCGGAAGGCCTGCCACATGCCCGCCTCGGCCGCGGTCAGGTCGTCCGGCAGATCCCCGGTGCGGATGCCGGCACCCTCGGTCACCGTTCCCCTCTCCCGGTTCAGTGGTTTTTCAGTGGTTTTCGTACAGCCGTTCATGCCCGCTGCGTGACCCCCGGAACACCACACGTGAAGGTGATCTTCCGCGTTCCGGCCAGCCTATGTACCAGCCTTTGGCCCACGTTCTGTATCAGCCATTGATACGCGCGGACGGTTCCCGACACCGGTCTGAGAGAATTGGGACTGTGATTTCCCGAATCGATCTGCGCGGCGACGCCCTTCCCGAGGGCCCCGCCCTGCGCGACCTGCTGCCCCGAGCCGACTTCGACGTTCAGGCCGCCCTGGAGAAGGTGCGCCCGATCTGCGAGGCCGTGCATCATCGCGGCGACGCGGCGCTGATCGACTTCGCCGAGAAGTTCGACGGAGTACGGCTGGAAACCGTCCGTGTCCCGGCCGAGGCGCTCACCGACGCGCTCGCCGGTCTCGACCCGGCCGTGCGCGCCGCCCTGGAGGAGTCCATCCGCCGCGCCCGGCTGGTCCACCGCGCGCAGCGCCGTACGACGCACACCACGCAGGTGGTGCCCGGCGGCTCGGTGACCGAGAAGTGGGTGCCGGTCGAGCGCGTCGGCCTCTACGCGCCCGGCGGCCGGTCCGTGTATCCGTCCTCCGTGGTCATGAACGTCGTCCCGGCCCAGGAGGCGGGGGTCGAGTCGATCGCGCTCGCCTCCCCGGCGCAGGCCGCGTTCGGCGGGCTGCCGCACCCCACCATCCTCGCCGCCTGCGCCCTGCTGGGCGTGGACGAGGTGTACGCGGCGGGCGGTGCCACCGCCGTCGCGATGTTCGCGTACGGCACCGAGTCCTGCCCGCCCGCGAACATGGTGACCGGCCCCGGCAACATCTGGGTCGCCGCGGCCAAGCGCTACTTCACCGGCAAGATCGGCATCGACGCCGAGGCCGGCCCGACCGAGATCGCGATCCTCGCGGACGCCGGCGCCGACCCGGTGCACGTCGCCGCGGACCTGATCAGCCAGGCCGAGCACGACCCGCTCGCGGCGGCCGTCCTCGTCACCGACTCCGTCGAGCTGGCGGACGCGGTGGAGAAGGAGCTGGAGCCGCAGGTCGCGGCCACCCGGCACATCGACGACCGGATCGTGCCCGCCCTCAAGGGCAGGCAGTCCGCGATCGTCCTCGTGGACGGCGTCGAGGAGGGCCTGAAGGTGGTCGACGCCTACGGCGCCGAGCACCTGGAGATCCAGACCGCCGACGCCGCCGCGGTCGCCGACCGGGTCAGGAACGCGGGCGCGATCTTCATCGGCCCCTGGGCCCCCGTCTCGCTCGGCGACTACGCGGCCGGGTCCAACCACGTCCTGCCCACCGGCGGCTGTGCCTGTCACTCCTCGGGCCTGTCCGTGCAGTCCTTCCTGCGCGGCATCCACATCGTCGACTACACCAAGGACGCGCTGGCCGAGGTCGCGCACCACGTGGTGACGCTGGCGGAGGCGGAGGACCTGCCGGCGCACGGCGCGGCGATCAAGGCGAGGTTCGGCTGGAAGGTACCCGAGAGCAAGTGAGCGACGTGCGGATCGACGATCTCCCCGTACGGGACGAGCTGCGAGGCAAGTCCCCCTACGGCGCGCCCCAGCTGGACGTCCCCGTACGGCTGAACACCAACGAGAACCCGTACCCCCTGCCCGAGCCGCTGGTCGAGCGGATCGCGGAGCGGGTGCGGGAGGCCGCCCGCCACCTGAACCGCTACCCCGACCGGGACGCGGTCCGGCTGCGCGCGGAGCTGGCCGCGTACCTGACCAGGACCGGCGGTCACCCGCTCGGCCTGGAGAACGTGTGGGCCGCCAACGGCTCCAACGAGGTCATCCAGCAGCTGCTGCAGACCTTCGGCGGGCCGGGCCGTACCGCCCTCGGCTTCGAGCCGTCGTACTCGATGCACGCGCTCATCGCGCGCGGGACCGGCACCGGCTGGATCTCCGGCCCGCGCGGTGAGGACTTCGGGATCGACCTGCCCGCCGCCGAGCGGGTCATCGCCGAGCACCGGCCGGACGTCGTCTTCGTCACCACCCCCAACAACCCCACCGGCAACGCGGTACCGGCCGAGACGGTCCTCGCGCTGTACGAGGCGGCGCAGGCGGCCAAGCCGTCGATGGTGATCGTGGACGAGGCGTACGTCGAGTTCAGCCACGGCGCCTCGCTGCTGCCGCTGCTGGAGGGCCGCCCCCACCTGGTCGTCTCCCGGACGATGTCCAAGGCGTTCGGCGCGGCCGGCCTGCGCCTCGGCTACCTCGCCGCCGACCCGGCGGTCGTGGACGCCGTCCAGCTGGTCCGGCTGCCGTACCACCTGTCGGCGATCACCCAGGCGACCGCGCTGGCCGCGCTGGAGCACACCGACACGCTGCTGGGCTACGTCGAGCAGCTGAAGGCCGAGCGGGACCGGCTGGTCGCCGAGCTGCGCGCGATCGGCTACGAGGTCACCGAGTCCGACGCGAACTTTGTCCAGTTCGGCCGGTTCGCCGACGCCCACGAGGCCTGGCGGCAGATCCTCGGCCGGGGCGTCCTGGTCCGGGACAACGGCGTACCGGGATGGCTGCGGGTGTCCGCCGGCACCCCGGAGGAGAACGACGCGTTCCTCGACGCGGTCCGTGAGTTGAAGAAGGAGCTGTAACGCATGAGCCGCGTAGGACGCGTGGAGCGCACCACCAAGGAGACCTCGGTGCTGGTCGAGATAGACCTCGACGGCACCGGCCGGACCGACATCGCCACCGGTGTCGGCTTCTACGACCACATGCTCGACCAGCTCGGCCGGCACGGTCTGTTCGACCTGACCGTGAAGACCGACGGCGACCTGCACATCGACTCCCACCACACCATCGAGGACACCGCCCTCGCGCTCGGCGCCGCCTTCAAGCAGGCTCTCGGCGACAAGGTGGGCATCTACCGCTTCGGCAACTGCACGGTCCCGCTCGACGAGTCGCTGGCGCAGGTGACGGTCGACCTGAGCGGCCGGCCCTACCTCGTGCACACCGAGCCCGAGAAGATGGCGCCGATGATCGGCGAGTACGACACGACGATGACCCGGCACATCCTGGAGTCCTTCGTCGCCCAGGCGCAGATCGCGCTGCACGTGCACGTGCCGTACGGGCGCAACGCGCACCACATCGTGGAGTGCCAGTTCAAGGCGCTGGCCCGGGCGCTGCGCTACGCCTCCGAGCGCGACCCGCGCGCGGCCGGCATCCTCCCCTCCACGAAGGGCGCGCTGTAACCCCATGAACGGTCTGTCGACCCTCCTGATCGTCGTCGGCCTCTTCCTGGTCGGCGGCATCATCTCCTTCGCCAAGCAGAAGATGCCCACCAGCCTGATCGTGCTGCTCTCGATCGGCGCGGGTCTGTGCCTGGTGGCGGGCGTCATGCGACTGGAGGTGTGGAATTGAGCACCACTGCGAAGAAGGTCGTCGTCTTCGACTACGGCTTCGGCAACGTCCGCTCCGCCGAACGCGCCCTCGCGCGCGTGGGCGCCGATGTCGAGATCACCCGTGACTTCGACAAGGCGATGAACGCCGACGGCCTGCTGGTGCCGGGCGTCGGCGCGTTCGCCGCCTGCATGAAGGGCCTGCGCGAGGCGCGCGGCGACTGGGTCGTGGACCGCCGGCTGTCCGGCGGGCGCCCGGTCATGGGCATCTGCGTCGGCATGCAGATCCTCTTCGCGCGGGGCATCGAGCACGGCGTCGAGGCCGAGGGCCTGGACGAGTGGCCGGGCACGGTCGAGCCGCTCCAGGCCGACGTCGTGCCCCACATGGGCTGGAACACCGTCGACGCCCCGGCGGGCTCCCGGCTGTTCGCCGGCCTGGACGCCGACGCCCGCTTCTACTTCGTGCACTCCTACGCCGTCCACGAGTGGCGGCTGGAGACACACAACCCCGTGATCGAGGCCCCCCGGGTCACCTGGTCGACGCACGGCAAGCCGTTCGTCGCCGCCGTGGAGAACGGCGCCCTGTGGGCCACCCAGTTCCACCCCGAGAAGTCCGGCGACGCCGGCGCCCAGCTCCTCACCAACTGGATCGGAACCCTGTAGACCATGGCCAAGCTCGAACTCCTCCCCGCCGTCGACGTCCGCGACGGCCAGGCCGTCCGTCTCGTGCACGGCGAGTCCGGGACCGAGACCTCCTACGGCTCCCCGCTGGAGGCCGCCCTCGCCTGGCAGCGCTCCGGCGCCGAGTGGCTGCACCTGGTCGACCTGGACGCCGCGTTCGGCACCGGCGACAACCGCGCCCTGATCGCCGAGGTCGCCAAGGCGATGGAGATCAAGGTGGAGCTGTCCGGTGGCATCCGGGACGACGACACCCTCGCGGCCGCCCTCGCCACCGGATGCACCCGGGTCAACCTCGGTACCGCGGCCCTGGAGACCCCCGAGTGGGTCGCCAAGGTCATCGCCGAGCACGGCGACAAGATCGCCGTCGGCCTGGACGTGCGCGGCACCACCCTGCGCGGCCGCGGCTGGACCCGCGACGGCGGCGACCTGTACGAGACGCTGGAGCGCCTCGACAAGGAGGGCTGCGCGCGGTACGTCGTCACCGACATCGCCAAGGACGGCACGCTCCAGGGCCCGAACCTGGAGCTGCTGAAGAACGTGTGTGCCGCCACGGACCGTCCGGTCGTGGCCTCCGGCGGCGTGTCGTCCCTGGACGACCTCCGCGCCCTCGCCGGGCTGGTACCCCTCGGTGTCGAGGGCGCCATCGTAGGGAAGGCGCTGTACGCGAAGGCGTTCACCCTGGAAGAGGCCTTGGAGGCTGTGTCGTCATGAGCGGTGCCGTGCGGCGTGTGCAGAGCGGAAGTCCCTGGGAAGAGTCCTTCGGTTTTGCACGCGCCGTCGCGGCGGGCGACCGTGTGCTGGTGGGGGGCACGACGTCCTTCAAGGGCACCGTGCTGTACGGGGAGGGCGACCCGTACGAACAGGCCAAGGTGGCCTTCACCAGCGCGGTCGAGGCGATCGGCGAGTTCGGGCTCGGCATCGAGTCCGTGATCCGTACGCGCATGTACCTGACCCACGCGCGGGACGTGGACGCGGTCGGCCGCGCCCACAAGGAGCTGTTCGACACCGTCCGCCCGGCCTCGACCCTGCTGGTCGTGGAGGGCTTCGTCGATCCGCGCATCCTGGTCGAAGTAGAACTCGAAGCATTCAGAGGAGCCTGAGCAGTCATGACCCTGGCGGTCCGAGTCATCCCCTGCCTGGACGTGGACAACGGCCGGGTCGTCAAGGGCGTCAACTTCCAGAACCTGCGCGACGCGGGCGACCCCGTCGAGATGGCCAAGGTGTACGACGCCGAGGGAGCCGACGAGCTGACGTTCCTGGACATCACCGCGTCCTCCGGCGACCGGGAGACGACGTACGACGTGGTGCGCCGCACCGCCGAGCAGGTGTTCATCCCGCTGACGGTCGGCGGCGGTGTCCGCACGGCCGAGGACGTGGACAAGCTGCTGCGGGCCGGCGCCGACAAGGTGGGCGTGAACACCGCCGCGATCGCCCGTCCCGACCTGATCCGCGAGATCGCCGAGCGGTTCGGCCGCCAGGTCCTGGTGCTGTCGGTGGACGCCCGCCGCACCCCCGAGGGGACCTTCGAGGTCACCACCCACGGCGGCCGGCGCGGCACCGGCATCGACGCGGTGGAGTGGGCGCACCGGGCGGCCGAGCTGGGCGCGGGGGAGATCCTGCTGAACTCCATGGACGCGGACGGCACCAAGGACGGCTACGACCTGGAGATGATCGCGGCGGTCCGCAAGCACGTGACCGTCCCGGTGATCGCCTCCGGCGGCGCCGGCAGACTCGCCGACTTCCCCCCGGCCGTCGAGGCGGGCGCGGACGCGGTCCTGGCCGCGTCGGTGTTCCACTTCGGCGACCTGAGGATCGGCGAGGTGAAGGAGACGCTGCGGGGGGCGGGGCACCCCGTGAGGTGACCGCCCCGTGGCCGCCCCGTGCGGGGCGGCCACGGGGCGGCCACGGCCGCCCCGTGCGGGGCCCCGGCCGGTGAAGGCCGGGGCCTCGCCTTCCGGCCGATACGCAAGATTGCGCAAGGAAAGTTGCGCAGTTTTCCTTTCGTATCTAGGGTCGGTGGCATGCCACGCGAGGAGAACCGCCGGATCACGGACATCGGCACGCTCAAGGCGCTCGCCCACCCCCTGCGCATGAAGCTGTACCGGCTGCTGTACGTCGCCGAGGTCGCCACGGCCTCGCAACTGGCCGAGCAGGTGGACGAGGCGGTCTCCCTCGTCAGCTACCACCTGCGCAAGCTGGCGGCGCATGGCCTGGTGGAGGAGGCCGAGCCGCGGAGCTCGGACGCGCGGGAGCGGTGGTGGCAGCCGTCGTCCGAGGGCGTCTCCATCCGTGACGCGGACTTCCGGGACGCACCCGAGAAGGTGGCCGCCCACCTGGCGGCCTCCCGGCTGTTCCTGGAGCAGCGCGCCGAGATGTACCGCAGGTACCTCGACGAGCGCGCCCACTGGGGGCCCGAGTGGAACACGGCGGCGCACGACTCGGAGTCCCTGCTGCGCCTTACCGCCGGTGAACTCGCCGAGCTGCAGAAAGACCTGAACGAGCTGCTCAAGCGGTACGACGAGCAGGGCCGGGCCCGCGAGGAGGCCGGCGACACCGAGGGGCGCGAGCACGTCGCGCTGCACGTGTACGGCTTCCCGTTCCGCGTCTGACGTCTGAGAGGACAGCCCTCCCGTGACCGCCACCCTCGTGCCGCCGGCGACCGCGCAGGCCCACCGCGACCCCAACGTGCTGCGCTGGCTCGGCGCCTACACCGCCTCGATGCTCGGTGACAGCGTCTACTACCTCGCCCTGTCCTGGGCCGCCGTCCAGGTGGGCACCCCCGCGCAGGCCGGGCTCGTGATGTCGGCGAGCGCCGTCCCCCGGGCCGTGCTGATGCTCGGCGGGGGAGTGATCGCCGACCGGCTGGGACCGAGACGCGTCGTCATCGGCAGTGACGCCGTACGGTGCGGTGCCGTCCTCGCGGTGGCCGCCCTGCTGTTCCTCACCAGCCCCGGACTGTGGCCGCTCGCCCTGCTGGCGGTGGTCTTCGGCGCCGTCGACGCCGTCTTCCTGCCCGCCGTGGGCGCCCTGCCGGCCAGGATCACCGGGAGGGACCAGCTCGCCCGCGTCCAGGGCATGCGCGGCCTCGCCATCCGCTGCGCGAGCGTCGTGGGCGCCCCGCTCGGCGGCCTCGGCGTGGCGCTCGGCGGCGCCCCGGCGGCCTTCGCCCTGGCCGGCGCGCTCATCGCCGTCTCGGTGCCGCTGCTGGTCTCCGTACGCGTACGGGACCTGCCCCAGGACGGCACCCCCCGCGCGGCGCGGACCCCCTGGAGCGACCTCGGGGAGGGCCTGCGGTACGTCCGGAGGCATCCGGTGCTGGGGCCGCTGATGCTCGCCATCGCCCTCGGCGACCTGGGCTTCGTCGGCCCCCTGAACGTCGGACTGACCCTGCTCGCCGACCGGCGCGGCTGGGGCGCCTCCGGGATGGGCTGGGTGCTGGCCGGGTTCGGCGCCGGCGCGGGCGCCGCCTCGCTGCTGCTCACCGTCCGGGGCCGGCTGCCGCGGGCGGGACTGGTCGCCGGATGCGCCGTCATCGCCGGATCGGTCGCCATCGGCACCCTCGCCCAGGTCCCGGCCCTCCCGGCCGCCGTCGGCACCGCCGCGGTCGTCGGACTGTTCACCGGCCTGAGCGGCGCCATGTGCGGTGCCCTGCTCCAGACCCAGGCCGACCCCGCCTACCTCGGCCGGGTCACCTCCGTCTCCAGCCTGGTCAGCCTCGGCCTCACCCCGCTGAGCATGCCGTTCGCCGCCGCGGCGATCGGGGCGTGGGGCCTCGGCCCGGTGTTCGTCGTCAGCGCGGCCGTCTGCGGGCTCGGCGGGGTCGTCGTCCTCGCCGTCCCCGGTCTGCGCCGCGCGGAACTCCCCGGCTGACCGCCGTCACCCCTTCGGCTGGACCAGCTGCACCAGGTTGCCCACCGTGTCGTCGAACACCGCCGCCAGCACCGGGCCCTGTTCCTGCGGCGGATGCGTGAACCGGACACCGAGGCCCTTCAGCCGCTCGTACTCGTCGTGAAGGTCGTCCACGGAGAAGACGATGCACGGCAGCCCCGCCTCGTGCAGCGCCCGGCGGTACGGCTCCGCGATCGGGCCCTCGCCGGGCTCCAGCAGCAGCTCCAGATCCCGCTGGGCCCCCTCCCGCGCCCCGACCGTCACGAAGAGCGTGCCGCCGCCGAGGTCCATGTGGGTGCGGGTCTCGAAACCGAGGACGCCGGTGTAGAAGGCGTGCGCCTTCGGTACGTCGTCCACGTAGACGCCGGTCATCGCCACCTTGATCATGCCGGTCCTCTCAGATGCCCAGCTGCTTCGACTCGTGCAGCCGGTCGATCGCCTCGGCGTCGCCCTCCAGGTCCACCCTGGCCGCGCGCTGCCGGCCGTACGCGAACATCAGCAGCTCCGACGGCTCACCGGTCACCGTGACCACCGGCGTGCCCCGGTGCGCCACCGCCGTCTGGCCGTCCGGCCGGCGCAGCACCAGACCCGTCGGCACACCCCGGCCCATCAGCCGCGCCATGCGTTCGAGCCGGGACCACAGCGCGTCCTGGAACACCGGGTCCAGCTCGCGCGGGCCCCAGTCCGGCTGGGCGCGGCGGACGTCCTCCGTGTGGACGTAGAACTCCACGATGTTGGCCGCCTCGTCGACCTGCTTGAGCTGGAAGGGGGAGAACCGCGGCGGACCGGTACGGATCAGCTGGATCAGCTCCTCGTACGGCTTCGCGGCGTACTCGGCCATCACCTTCTCCAGACGCGGCGCGAGCTGCTTGAGCAGCGCGCCCCCGGCCGCGTCCGGGCGGCGCTCGCGCACGACCACGTGCGCGGCCAGGTCCCGGGTGCGCCAGCCCTCGCAGAGGGTGTCGGCATCCGGCCCGACGGTTTCCAAGAGGTCGGCGAGGAGAAGCCGTTCACGCTTGGCAAAGGTCGACATGGTGTCAGCCTACGACCACGTAAACGTCCCGCCCACCCGTCGCCCCGGGCGCCACCCTCACGGGGCCGCTTTCGCACCGGCTCCGACCACTCCCTGGACGGCCGTGTCCCGCTGTCGGTCCCACGCGGCAGAATGTGACCCATGACCAGTACGACCGGTGCACCCCGGCCCAGCAGCCTCGACCCGGAGATCGCCGCGCGGCTCAAGCGCAGCGCCGACGGGCTCGTCCCCGCCATCGCCCAGCAGTACGACACCGGCGAGGTGCTCATGCTCGGCTGGATGGACGACGAGGCGCTGCACCGGACGCTGACCACCGGCCGCTGCACCTACTGGTCGCGCAGCCGGCAGGAGTACTGGGTCAAGGGCGACACCTCCGGCCACTTCCAGCGGGTGAAGTCGGTCGCCCTGGACTGTGACGCCGACACCCTGCTGGTCAGGGTCGACCAGGTGGGGGCCGCCTGCCACACCGGCGCGCGCACCTGCTTCGACGCGGACGTGCTGCTCGAGGACGCCGGTTCCGGCGTACCCGGATCCGGTCAGTAGGGTCAGCCGCCATGGAACTGGAGACCTTCCGCAAGCTGGCCACCGACCGGCGCGTCATCCCGGTCACGCGCAAGCTGCTCGCCGACGGCGACACCCCGGTCGCGCTCTACCGCAAGCTCGCCGCCGAACGCCCCGGCACCTTCCTGCTGGAGTCCGCGGAGAACGGCCGTTCCTGGTCGCGCTACTCCTTCGTCGGCGTCCGCAGCGCCGCCACGCTCACCGTCCGCGACGGCGAGGCCCACTGGCTCGGCGTCCCGCCCGTCGGCGTCCCCACGGACGGCGACCCCCTCCAGGCCCTGCGCGCCACCCTCCAGGCCCTCCACACCCCGCACCAGGAGGGCCTGCCCCCCTTCACCGGCGGCATGGTCGGCTACCTGGGCTACGACATCGTCCGCCGCCTGGAGAAGATCGGTCCCGGCGAGCACGACGACCTGCGGCTGCCCGAACTGACCATGCTGCTGACCAGCGACCTCGCGGTGATGGACCACTGGGAGGGCTCGGTCCTGCTGATCGCCAACGCGATCAACCACAACGACCTCGACACCGGCGTCGACGAGGCCCACGCGGACGCCGTGGCCCGCCTGGACGCCATGGAGGCGGACCTGACCCGCCCGGTCGCCCAGCCCCCGGCCCACCTCCCGCCCTCCGAGCTGCCCGAGTACACCGCCCGGTGGGGCGGCCCCGACTTCCAGCGGGCCGTCGAGGACGTCAAGGAGCGCATCCGCGCCGGCGAGGCCTTCCAGGTGGTGCCCTCCCAGCGCTTCGAGACCCCGTGCACGGCGAGTGCCCTGGACGTCTACCGGGTCCTGAGGGCCACCAACCCCTCCCCGTACATGTACCTGTTCCGCTTCGAGGGCTTCGACGTCGTCGGCTCCTCCCCCGAGGCCCTGGTGAAGGTGGAGGACGGGCGCGCGATGGTCCACCCCATCGCCGGCACCCGGCACCGCGGGGCCACCCCGCAGGAGGACCAGGCCCTCGCCGAGGAGCTGCTCGCCGACCCCAAGGAGCGCGCCGAGCACCTGATGCTGGTCGACCTGGGCCGCAACGACCTCGGCCGGGTCTGCGAACCCGGCTCCGTCGAGGTGGTCGACTTCATGTCCATCGAGCGGTACTCGCACGTGATGCACATCGTCTCCACCGTCACCGGCAGGGTGGCCCCCGGCCGCACGGCCTTCGACGTGCTCACCGCGTGCTTCCCGGCCGGCACCCTCTCCGGCGCCCCCAAGCCCCGCGCGATGCAGATCATCGACGAACTGGAGCCGTCCCGCCGCGGTCTGTACGGCGGCTGCGTCGGCTACCTGGACTTCGCCGGGGACTCCGACACCGCGATCGCCATCCGTACGGCCCTGCTCCGCGACGGCACCGCCCACGTCCAGGCGGGCGCCGGCGTCGTGGCCGACTCCGACCCGGTCGCGGAGGACCAGGAGTGCCGCAACAAGGCGGCGGCGGTGCTGCGGGCGGTGCACACGGCGAACCGCCTGGGGCGGTAGGGCGCGTCTCATACCAACCCCGGGTGACGGTTCGCCCGGGGTTCAGGCGATAGTGGAGTACGTGACTGCTGTACCTCACCCCCGTTCCGAAGCCGCCGCGACCGTCCGGTCCGGCCGGCGGAGCCTCGCCGTGGCCCTCCTGTGCGGTGCGCTCGGCGCGGCCGTGACGCTGCTCGCGACCCGGCAGCGCTGGGCGGAGGGCACCGCGACGGTGGCCGGCGGCGCGTTCCCCCTGACCGCCAAGGGCAGCGACGTCACGGGCGTCCCCGCGGCCCTCGCCATAGTGGGCCTCGCCGCCCTCGTCGCCGTCTTCGCCGTCCGCCGTGCCGGCCGGCTCCTCGTCTCCGGGCTGCTCACGCTGTCCGGCGCCGGGATCGCCGCCGCGGCCCTGGCGGCCGCCGCCGACGGCTCCGCCCTGGACGAGCAGGCCGCCAAGGCCAGCGGCGACACCTCCGCCACGGTCGACGCGCTCACCCACACCGCCTGGCCCTACGTCGCGGCCGCCGGCGGCCTGCTGATCCTGCTCGCCGGTCTTCTCGCCCTGCGCTACGGCGGCCTGTGGCCCGCGATGTCCGGGCGCTACGAGCGCGGCACCGCCCGCCCGCGGCGCGGCGCCCGCCCGGCCGACCCGGAGCGCCCGGAGGAGATCTGGAAGGCCCTGGACCGGGGCGAGGACCCCACGGGCGCCTGAACCCCGGACGCGCGGTGGGGATGTGGTGAACCAGACGCCACCCCCGCGTCCGGCACACGCACGCGTACGGGACAATGGACGACGAGCGTCCGGCTCGTACGACACACAGACAGCAACGAGGAGCAAGTCATGGCGGGCAGCAGCCACGGTCACACCCCGGCCGCCTGGACCGGTGTCATCATCGCCTTCATCGGTTTCTGCGTCGCGGGTGCCTTCATGGTGATGGCCCAGCCCGTCGGCTTCTGGGCCGGCATGGCGCTGATCCTCCTCGGGGGCGTGGTCGGCGGCATCATGCGCGCCATGGGCCTCGGCCAGCCGAAGCAGGCCCGCTCCCTGCCGCACACGGCCCCTGCGGCGACGCGCGAGCCGGCGGCCGCGAAGAGCTGAGTCCCGGGTTGTCGCGAGGGGCGGTCCGGCATCCGAAGGGGTGCTGCGGACCGCCCCTCGCGTTCGCCCCCGAGGCAGGCGCATGCGGCAGAGGCAGGGGCGCGCGCCCGTGAGGCGGGGTCGTGACCGGCGGGGGAGAATGCCCGCGTGAACGTCTCCAGCCGACCGGCCGCGCCCCCCGTCCCCGTCCGGCGGCGGATCGCCGTACCGGTGGCGCTGCTCGCGGCCGTGTCCGGGGCCCTCGCGTACGTGGGGGCCGTGGACCCGAACCAGCCCGGGCACTACCCCGTCTGCCCGCTGTACCAGCTCACCGGGCTGTACTGCCCGGGCTGCGGCGGACTGCGCGGCACACACGCCCTCGTGCACGGCGATCTGCTCGCCGCGCTGCGCGACAACGCGCTCGCTGTGGTGGCCTGCCTGGGATTCGGCGTGCTGTGGACCCTCTGGACGGCCCGTGCGGCGCGCGGCCGGCCGGTGCGGATCGGGCTCGGAACGGCCCGGCTGTGGGCCCTCGGAGCGGCGCTGCTGACGTTCACCGTCGTCCGGAACCTGCCGTTCGGTGGCTGGCTCCACCCTTGATCGAACGACGAATGTCCAGGTAGTGGGACCGGCCTCCGCCGGATGCGAAGCCAGGGCGTTCGTGCGGATACCATCGCATTGACCACGGGTTTTCAGAACCTGAAGGAACCACCGTCTGGAAGGGGGCCGCTCGCGTGAGTGTGCTCGACGAGATCATCGACGGAGTCCGTGCCGACCTCGCGGAGCGGCAGGCACGCGTCACCCTCGACGAGCTCAAGGAGCGTGCGGCGAAGGCCCCCGCCGCCAAGGACGGGGTGGCCGCGCTCAAGGGCGACGGCGTCAAGGTGATCTGCGAGGTCAAGCGCTCCAGCCCCTCCAAGGGCGCGCTGGCCGCGATCGCCGACCCGGCCGGACTCGCCGCGGACTACGAGGCGGGCGGCGCCGCCGTCATCTCCGTCCTCACCGAACAGCGCCGCTTCGGCGGTTCGCTCGCCGACCTGGAGACCGTCCGCGCGCGCGTGGACATCCCCGTCCTGCGCAAGGACTTCATCGTCACGTCGTACCAGCTCTGGGAGGCCCGGGCGTACGGCGCCGACCTCGTGCTGCTGATCGTGGCCGCCCTGGACCAGCCGGCCCTCGAGTCGCTGATCGAGCGGGCGGTGTCCATCGGCCTGACGCCGCTGGTCGAGGTGCACGACGAGGACGAGGTCGAGCGGGCGGTGGACGCGGGCGCCAGGATCATCGGCGTCAACGCGCGCGACCTGAAGACGCTGGAGGTCGACCGAGGCACCTTCGAGCGGGTCGCCCCCGAGATCCCGGACCACATCGTCAAGGTCGCCGAGTCCGGCGTGCGCGGCCCGCACGACCTGATCGCCTACGCCAACGCCGGCGCCGACGCGGTACTGGTCGGCGAGTCCCTGGTGACCGGGCGCGACCCGAAGGCGGCGGTCGCCGATCTGGTGGCGGCCGGCGAACATCCCGCTTTGCGCCACGGGCGGAGCTGAACCCCGGTAGGCTGACCGCGATGACCACGGAGACCACCCACCCGACCAGGGACCCGTACGCCCGCCTCGCGCGCGGCTGCCGGCCCCGTGGTTGCCGTGCGCCCGCGAGGCGCGTGCACGGGCGTCGGGTGCGGTACGTCATCGGTGACGAACCCGGGCAGGTCAACGGCATGCGATGGCAGCGCGCCCCCAAGGGGCGCGGGGCCCTGTCCGAGGTGCGGCTGTCGCCGCGCGCGCACGAGCGACCCCACACGGCCTGAGGCCGTACGACAACCCCGCCCCCACGGCGATCAGTGTCTTTTCCGCACACTCACCGTGAGGTTTCCGCA
This sequence comes from Streptomyces sp. NPDC107654, assembly GCF_055639035.1. Classification (NCBI taxonomy): domain Bacteria; kingdom Bacillati; phylum Actinomycetota; class Actinomycetes; order Kitasatosporales; family Streptomycetaceae; genus Streptomyces; species Streptomyces sp. NPDC107654. The sequence goes on along the minus strand of NZ_JBVKBI010000001.1, from coordinate 107,690 downwards.
TGCCCAGCGACTACTTCATTCCCGACCCCGAGGGTCACATCCCCAGCGCCGAGGGCTACTTCGGCGCGTTCGGCGGCAAGTTCATCCCGGAGGCCCTCGTCGCCGCCGTGGACGAGGTCGCCGTCGAGTACGAGAAGGCCAAGAACGACCCGGAGTTCGCCCGCGAGCTGGACGACCTGCTGGTCAACTACACCGGCCGTCCGTCGGCGCTCACCGAGGTCCCCCGTTTCGCCGAGCACGCCGGCGGCGCCCGCGTGTTCCTCAAGCGCGAGGACCTCAACCACACCGGCTCCCACAAGATCAACAACGTGCTCGGCCAGGCCCTGCTCACCAAGCGCATGGGCAAGACGCGGGTCATCGCCGAGACCGGCGCCGGCCAGCACGGCGTCGCGACGGCCACCGCCTGCGCGCTGTTCGGCCTCGACTGCACCATCTACATGGGCGAGGTCGACACCCGGCGCCAGGCCCTCAACGTCGCCCGGATGCGCATGCTCGGCGCCGAGGTCGTCGCCGTGAAGTCCGGCAGCCGCACCCTCAAGGACGCCATCAACGAGGCGTTCCGGGACTGGGTCGCCGACGTCGACCACACCCACTACCTGTTCGGCACGGTCGCCGGCCCGCACCCCTTCCCGGCCATGGTCCGCGACTTCCACCGGGTCATCGGCGTCGAGGCCCGCCGCCAGCTCCTGGAGCGCGCCAGCCGCCTCCCGGACGCGGCCATCGCCTGCGTCGGCGGCGGCTCCAACGCCATCGGCCTCTTCCACGCCTTCATCCCCGACGAGGGTGTCCGCCTCATCGGCTGCGAGCCCGCCGGCCACGGCATCGAGACCGGCGAGCACGCGGCCACCCTCACCGCCGGCGAGCCCGGCATCCTGCACGGCTCCCGGTCCTACGTCCTGCAGGACGACGAGGGCCAGATCACCGAGCCCTACTCGATCTCGGCCGGTCTCGACTACCCGGGTATCGGCCCCGAGCACTCCTACCTCAAGGACAGCGGTCGCGCCGAGTACCGCGCGGTCACCGACGACGCCGCCATGCAGGCACTGCGCCTGCTGTCGCGGACCGAGGGCATCATCCCGGCCATCGAGAGCGCCCACGCGCTGGCCGGAGCCCTGGAGGTCGGGAAGGAGCTGGGCAGGGACGGCCTGATCGTCGTCAACCTGTCCGGCCGCGGCGACAAGGACATGGACACCGCCGCCCGCTACTTCGGCCTGTACGACACCGACGCCGAGGTGGCCGCCAACGCGGCCGACACCGCCGAGATCGAGGGGGACGCCAAGTGAGCGGGACCATCCAGCTGCTGACCGACACCCTCGCCGCCGCCAGGGCCGAGGGACGCTCCGCGCTCATCGCCTACCTCCCGGCGGGTTTCCCGACCGTGGACGGCGGCATCGACGCGGTCAAGGCCGTCCTGGACGGCGGTGCCGACATCGTCGAGGTGGGCCTGCCGCACAGCGACCCGGTCCTCGACGGCCCGGTCATCCAGACCGCCGACGACCTCGCCCTGCGGGGCGGTGTGAAGATCGCCGACGTCATGCGCACGGTCCGGGAGGCGTACGAGGCCACCGGGAAGCCGGTACTCGTCATGACCTACTGGAACCCCATCGACCGCTACGGCGTCGAGCGCTTCACCGCCGAGCTGGCCGAGGCGGGCGGCGCGGGCTGCATCCTGCCCGACCTGCCGGTGCAGGAGTCGGCGCTGTGGCGCGAGCACGCCGAGAAGCACGGCCTGGCGACGGTCTTCGTCGTGGCGCCGAGCAGCAGGGACGAGCGCCTCGCCGAGATCACCGCGGCGGGCAGCGGCTTCGTCTACGCGGCCTCGCTGATGGGCGTCACCGGCACCCGTGAGTCGGTCGGCGAGCAGGCCCAGGACCTGGTCCGGCGCACCCGCGGCACGGGCACCGAGCTGCCCGTCTGCGTCGGGCTCGGCGTCTCCAACCAGGCCCAGGCCGCCGAGGTCGCCGGCTTCGCCGACGGCGTGATCGTCGGTTCGGCGTTCGTGAAGCGGATGCTGGACGCCCCCGACCACGCCTCCGGCATCGCGGCGGTCCGCGAACTGGCCGGGGACCTGGCGAAGGGCGTGCGCGGACAGGCGTAGAAGGTCCCAGCGGACGGGCCTCACCGTCCGCTGCATGTCCCGTCCCGGATGATTCGATCACTCGAACGGGTGGACCTCGGGCCGGGGAGGCGCGCTGCGCCTCCCCGGTTCGTTCTGGGGGTGTGAGCGAGAAGAACCGTGACGGAAAGCGCACCGCCCGGGAGCGGCTGGCGGTCGAGCGCGAGAAGCAGAAGTCCGCGGAGAGGCGACGGCGCGCGCTGATCGTGGGCGCGAGCGTCGTCTGCGTCCTGGGCCTCGCGGCGGTGATCGGCGTCCTCGCCGCGAACGCCGGCAAGGACAAGAAGAGCAGCGCCGGCCCGGCCGTGGCACCCTCGGGCGCACAGGGCAAGGACAGCCTCGCCCTCCCGGTCGGCAAGGACGGCGCCAAGTCGACGCTCACCGTCTGGGAGGACTTCCGCTGCCCGGCCTGCCAGGCCTTCGAGGTGGCGTACCGCCCGACACTCCACGAACTGACCGACGCCGGCAAGCTCAGAGTCGAGTACCACCTGGTCCGGCTGATCGACGGCAACCTCGGCGGCAGCGGTTCGCTGCGCGCCGCCAACGCCGCGGCCTGCGCCCAGGACGCCGGCAGGTTCCGTGACTACCACGACGTGCTGTACGCGAACCAGCCGAAGGAGACCGACGACGCCTTCGCGAACAACGACACGCTGATCAAGCTGGCCGGCAAGGTGAAGGGCCTCGACACCCCCGCCTTCCGCAGGTGCGTCAAGGACGGCACCCACGACACCTGGGTGAACAAGTCCAACGAGGCCTTCCGGACCGGCGGCCTCACCGGCACGCCCACGGTCCTGCTCGGCGGCAAGAACATCTACCAGGACCAGACGATGACCCCGGCCAAGCTCAAGCAGATGGTGGAGGACGCCGACCGACGGTAAGCGTTTCTCACGCCCCGTTATGGACCCGTAGCCGGGCTGCTTGCCGTCCCCACGGCCCGGCACGGTAGCGTCGGACCTGCCATGAACCTTGCCTATATCCCCAGCCCGTCGCACGGGGTGCTGTATCTCGGCCCCATCCCGCTGCGCGGCTACGCCTTCTGCATCATCATCGGCGTCTTCGTCGCCGTCTGGTTCGGCAACAGGCGCTGGATCGCCCGTGGCGGGCAGTCCGGCACGGTCGCCGACATCGCCGTCTGGGCCGTGCCGTTCGGCCTGGTCGGCGGCCGGCTCTACCACGTGATCACGGACTACGAGCTGTACTTCAGCGAGGGCCGCGACTGGGTGGACGCCTTCAAGGTGTGGGAGGGCGGCCTGGGCATCTGGGGCGCGATCGCGCTCGGTGCGCTCGGCGCGTGGATCGGCGCGCGGCGCCGGGGCGTGCCGATGCCCGCGTACGCCGACGCGGTCGCGCCCGGCATCGCCTTCGCGCAGGCCCTCGGCCGCTGGGGCAACTGGTTCAACCAGGAGCTCTACGGCCGGGAGACGCATCTGCCCTGGGCGCTGCACATCACCTCCTCCGAGGGCGGCCGGGTCCCGGGCTACTACCACCCGACCTTCCTCTACGAGTCCCTGTGGTGCATCGGCGTCGGTCTGCTGGTCATCTGGGCGGACCGCCGCTTCAAGCTGGGTCATGGCCGGGCGTTCGCCCTCTACGTCGCCGCGTACTGCGTGGGCCGCGGCTGGATCGAGTACATGCGGGTGGACGACGCCCACCACATCCTGGGCCTCCGCCTCAACGACTGGACCGCCCTGATCGTCTTCCTGCTGGCGGTGGCGTACATCGTCGTGTCGTCGAAGAAGCGGCCGGGCCGGGAAGCGGTGGTGGAGCCGGGTGCCTCCGCTGGTTCGGCGGAGAGCGCCTCCGGTGGTTCGGCCGAGGGTGCCTCCGGTGGTTCGGCGGAGAGCGCCTCCGGTGGTTCGGCCGAGGCCGCGCAGGCTGTTGACGAGGGGGAGGAGAAGGCCGGGGACTCCGAGGGGTCGCCGAAGGACGAGGCGGAGTCGGCCAGGAAGAGCTGACCGCTGGTCATCACTGCGCCGAGGGCGCCCGGCCACGCGGCGGCAGCCGCACGGAAACGGCCGGGCGCCCTCGGCGTGTGCCGGCGACCGGCCGCGGTGGACGCGGCCCCGCCGGGTCTGCGCCGGCGGGGCCGGTCGCCGCTGCGACGCGAAGCACCTCAGCCGTCGGCTCGGTACGCTCTGCCCGCCAGGGACAGGGTGCGCCGGGCCATCGCCACCACCGCCGCGTCGATGAAGCGGCCGTCCGGGAGGGCCTGGGCGCCCTCTTCGGCCGAGGCCGCCTTGATGACCGTCTCGGCGTGCTCGATCTCCGCCGCCGTGGGCAGATAGGCCCGCTCGATCACCGGGAGCTGGCGGGGGTGGATCGCGGCACGGCCCAGGAAGCCCAGGGCGCGGCCGTGGGCGCAGGAGGCGGACAGGCCGTCGAGGTCGCGGATGTCCGGGTGGACGGTCTGGGACGGTGGGGCCAGCCCCGCCGCGCGCGCGGCGACGACCACCCGGGATCGCGGCCAGTCCAGACCCGCGTCGGCCCGTACTCCCAGGTCGGCCCGGAGGTCCGCCTCGCCCAGGGCGATGCCCCTCAGGGCGGGGTGGGCGGTGGCGATGGCGTAGGCCTGCTCGACGGCGAGGGCCGACTCCAGCAGCGCGTAGAGGGGCACCGGGGTGGCCACGGCGACCTGCCGTACCTGGGCCGGGCTCGTCACCTTCGGCAGCCGTAGCCCGGACAGCCCGGGCAGGCCGGCCAGGGCGGCGAGGTCGTCCGCGGCCCAGGGGGTGTCCGGGGCGTTGACGCGGACGTGCACCGGAACCGGCTGGGGCTCCGTGAGGAGTTCCGCGGTCGCCGTGCGGGCGTAGCCCTTGCGGGCCGGGGCGACCGCGTCCTCCAGGTCGACCACCACCACGTCGGCGCCCGCCGCCAGGGCCTTGGCCACGACGTGCGGGCGGTCGCCGGGGGCGTACAGCCAGGTCAGCGGGAACCCGGTCACAGGGCGCCCTCCGCGCGCAGGGCCGCGATGTCGGCCGGGCCGAGGCCCAGTTCGGTGAGCAAGGCCTCCGTGTCGGCGCCGTGCGGACGGCCGGCCCAGCGGATCGCGCCGGGCGTGGCGGACAGGCGGAACAGAACGTTCTGCATGCGCAGGGGACCCAGCTCCGGGTCGTCCACGGTGGTGACCGTGTCCAGGGCCTGGTACTGGGGGTCCGCCAGCACGTCCCGGACGTCCTGCACCGGCGCCGCCGCGGCCTCCGCCTTCTCGAAGGCGGCGAGCACCTCGGCGCGGGTGCGGCCGGCGATCCAGGAGCCGACCGCCTCGTCCAGGACGTCGGCGTGGGCGGCCCGGCCCGTGCCGGTGGCGAACCACGGCTCCTCGGTCAGCTCCGGGCGGCCCACCAGCCGCAGCACCCGCTCGGCGACCGACTGCGCGGAGGTGGAGACGGCGATCCAGCAGCCGTCGGCGGTGCGGTAGGTGTTGCGGGGGGCGTTGTTCGCGGACCGGTTGCCGGTGCGTTCCTGGACGTAGCCGAGCTGGTCGTACCAGGTGGGGTGGGGTCCGAGGACGGACAGGATCGGTTCGATGATCGCCATGTCGACCACCTGCCCGGCGCCGGTGCGCTCGCGCGCCGCCAGTGCCGTCAGCACGGCGTACGCGGTCGCCAGGCCCGCGATCGAGTCGGCGAGACCGAACGGGGGCAGCGTCGGGGGCGCGTCCGGTTCGCCGGTGACCGCGGCGAAGCCGCTCATCGCCTCGGCGAGGGTGCCGAACCCCGGGCGGCGCGCGAAGGGGCCGAACTGGCCGAAGGCGGTGACCCGGGCGAGCACCAGCCGGGGATTGGCCGCGGACAGCTCGGCCCAGCCCAGGTCCCATTTCTCCAGGGTGCCGGGGCGGAAGTTCTCGATCACCACGTCGGCGGTGGCGGCGAGCCGCAGCAGGGTCGTCCGGCCGCCGCGCGTGGACAGGTCCAGGGTGAGGTTCCGCTTGTTGCGGCCGAGCACCTTCCACCACAGGCCGACGCCGTCCTTGGCCGGGCCGTGGCCCCGGGACGGGTCGGGCCGCCGGGGGTGCTCGACCTTGATCACTTCGGCGCCGAAGTCCCCGAGCAGGGTGGCGGCCATCGGTCCGGCGAAGAGGGTCGCCAGGTCCAGTACGCGCAGGCCGTCGAGCGCGAAGGGGGTCCGTGTCGTCGTCCTCATGCGCTGTACTGCGCCTCGATCTCCGGTCGGTACGGCATCGACACCGACGCGCCCTCCCGCTGGACGGAGACCGCCGCCGCGGCGGCCGCCCAGGACAGGGCCTCCCGTACCGGTCTCTCCTCGGCGAGGGCAACGGCGAGCGCGCCGACGAACGTGTCGCCCGCACCGGTGGAGTCCACGGCGGTCACCCGGGGCGCGGGGACCACGAGGGGGACGGTGCCCCGGGCCAGGTACAGGCAGCCCGTGGCGCCCAGAGTGACGACGACCTGCGGCACCTGCTCCAGCAGGGCGGCCGCCGCCTCGCGCGGGTCGGTGCGGCCGGTGAGGGTGACGGCCTCGTACTCGTTCGGCACCAGCAGGTCGGTGGCGCGCAGGAGTTCGGGGGGAAGCGGCTGGGCCGGCGCCGGGGTGAGGACCGTACGGACGCCGTGCCGGCGGGCCGCCTCCGCGCCCGCGACGACGGCGGCCAGTGGGATCTCCAGTTGCAGCAGCAGGGCGTCGGCGGTGGCGATCACCCCCTCGTCGCCGGGGGAGAGGTGGTCGACGGTGCCGTTCGCGCCGGGGACGACGACGATCGCGTTGCCACCCTCGTCGTCCACCACGATGTGCGCGGTGCCGGACGGCCCTTCCACGGTGCGCAGGAAGTCGGTGTCCACGCCGGAGTGTTCGAGGGTGTCGCGCAGCCGTGCGCCGTAGGCGTCGTTGCCGACCGCTCCCATCATCGAGACGGTGGCGCCGGCGCGGGCCGCGGCGACCGCCTGGTTGGCGCCCTTGCCGCCGGGAATCGTACGGAACTCCCGCCCCGTCACGGTCTCCCCGCGCTGCGGGGCCTTGGCGACGTAGGTGACGAGGTCCATGTTGATGCTGCCGAGGACGGCGATATGGGTCATGGGCGGATCGCCTCCAGGTGGGTGAGGTGGGCGAGGGTGTCGAAGCCGGTGCCGTCGAAGTCGGCGACGGTGGTGGCGAGCCGGTTCTTCAGCGGGAACCGCCAGCGGTCGGGCAGCGCGTCGGGGGTGCCGGCGAGGAGACCGGCGATGCTGCCGGCGGTCGCGCCGTTGGAGTCGGTGTCCCAGCCGCCCGACACGGCACGGCAGACGGAGCCGGTGAAGTCGCCGTCGGCATGGGTGAGGGCGGCGACGGTCAGCGCGGTGTTGGGGACGGCGTGGACCCAGTGGTGGCCGGGCGCGTGGCGGGCGTGGAGCGCGTCCACCACGTCGTCGAAGTCACCGGTCGTCGTGGCCAGGTGGACGGCGTGGTCGATCGCCTTCGCCAGGCGGGAGCGGGCCGGGACCACCGCGCGGCCGGTGCGCAGGCAGGTGTGGACGTCATGGGTGCCGGTGGCGGCCGCGGCGATGGCGGCGGCCGCGAACATCGCCGCGTAGACGCCGTTGGCGGTGTGGGTGAGGACCGCGTCGCGGTGTGCCTGTTCGGCGGCGGCGGCCGGGTCGCCGGGGTTGCTCCAGCCGTGCATGTCCGCGCGGATCAGGGCGCCGATCCACTCGCGGAACGGGTTGCGGTGGCGGGCCGTGTGCGGGGGCTCGACACCGGCGAGGAGATTGCGGTACGCGACGCGCTCGGCGGTGAAGGCGCGGCCGGGCGGGAGTTCCTCCAGCCAGAGCCGGGCGACGTCGTCGGTGGTGAAGTCCCTGCCGTGGCGCTGGAGCAGGAGGAGGTTGAGCAGGGGGTAGTCGAGGTCGTCGTCCTGCGGCATGCCGTCGATGTTCTCGGCGAGGGAGGTGGCGGCGGAGCGGCGGTTCCAGGGGTGTGCGCGCAGGAGGTCCTCGGGAACCCCCCTGCCGGTGAAGTAGGTGGTGAGGGGCCAGTTCCCGGCGGCCCGGGCGAGGGCGCGGATGCCGTCCAGGGGGAGCTTCTCCACCGGTTTGCCGAGGAGGCAGCCGACGGCCCGGCCGAGCCAGGCGGCCTCCAGGGCGCGCGGGTCCGGCGCGGTGGCGGACCCTCCGGCGGGCCAGTGCGGGCACCGGGACCGGATGCGGGCCAGGTCCGTCGGCTCGTCCTCGGCGAAGCGGCTGGGCAGGTCGGCGAGTTCGTCCAGCAGGTCCTCGGCCAGCAGCCGCAGGTAGCGGGACGCGCGGTGCGCGGACGCGCCCGCCCGCTCCGGGGCGTCCGGGCCGCCCGCCGCTCGCCAGCGGGCCTCGATCGCCGCCGGTTCGCGCCCGTCCAGGCGGGCCTGGCGCAGCTCGTGGCCCAGCAGGTCCTCCGGCTGGACCCAGGTCAGCCGGAGCACGGGCGGCCTCCGAGCGCGGTGAACGCCTCCTCGTGGGCGCGCCGGCGGCGGACGTCCCGGTCGAAGATCTCGTGGGTGACCTCGGTGAGCGTCCGGGCCGGCGCCCACAGGTCCAGGCGGCTGGCGTCGGCGACCGTCTTCGCCCACTCCTCGGGTGGGGGTGAGCCGAGGGCGCCCGCGAGGGCACCGGCCATCGTGGCGATCGAGTCGCAGTCACGGCCGTAGTTGACCGAGCCGAGCACGGCGTGCCGGTAGTCGCCGCCGGAGACGACCAGCATGCCCAGGGCGACGGGGAGTTCCTCGACGGAGTGCAGCCGGGAGGGGCGGCGGGCGGCGAGGGAGGGGGCGCGGTAGTCCGGGCCGACGGTGTCGTACGGGGCCACCGCCGCGCGCAGCGGACCGAGCGCCGCCTCGAAGTCCCGGTACCGGGCGGCGACTTCGCAGACCCTCTCGATCGCGGTGCGGGTGCCGTCCCTGGCCAGGGAGAGGCAGGCGGCCACCACCGAGTCCGGGGTCGCGCCGGGACCGGCCGCGGCGGCCACGGCGGCGGCGAGGACCCCGGCCGCCTCACGGCCGTACGACGACTGGTGCGCGCCCGCGACGTCCAGCGCCTCGGCGTAGGCGCCGGCCGGGTTGGCCGCGTTGACCAGGCCGACGGGTGCCATGTACATCGCGGCACCGCAGTTGACGATGTTGCCGACGCCCGCCTCCCGGGGGTCGGTGTGACCGTAGGCGAGCCGGGCCACCAGCCACTTCTCGGCGAGGAAGAGGCGGTGCAACGGCAGGGCATCCGCCTCCAGCTCGGGGATCCAGCGCGGGGTCGTCATCAGGTCGGGGACCAGGTGGTCGGCGATCGCGTAGGCGTCGAGGTGGTCGCGGACCCGGTCGTAGACCCGGATCAGCGCGTGTGTCATCAGGGTGTCGTCGGTGACGTGGCCGTCGCCCTTGTGGTACGGCGCGATGGGGCGGGCGGTGCGCCAGGCGTCGCCGTGCCAGGGGCCGACGACGCCGCGTACCCGGCCGCCGTGGCGCTCGGTGATCTGCTCGGGGGTGTAGCCCTCGACCGGACCGCCGAGGGCGTCGCCCACGGCGGCACCGACCAGGGCGGCGGTGACGCGGTCGGCGAGGGTGTACGAGGAGGTTCGGCCCGGTTTCTGCGGGGTTCGGGCGTGTGTGGGCTCTTCGGGTGCCATGCCCCGAATCATCCTCCTGGGCGGGCCGGTTGTGCGGCTTCCAGGAATCCGGCGAGTTCCACCAGGTCGGTGCCGGTGAGGCGGGGCAGGGTGCAGCCGGACAGGATGCGGCAGGCGTCCCGCCAGGTCTCCGGGACGGCCGCGCCGCCGCCGAGGGCACCGGTGAGGGCACCCGCCAGGGCGGGGGCGGAGTCGGCGACCCGGGACAGGCAGGCGGCGGCCGGTACCGCCTCGGCGATGCGGCCCCGGGCGGCGGTGGCCAGGGCGAGCGCGACGGGGACGGTCTCGGCGGCGGCGATGCCGTAGCTGTAGACGTGGTCGACGATCTGGTGTTCCAGGAGGGGTACGAGGGCGAAGGCGGACGCGCCGTCCTCGGCCAGGGCGAGGGCGTGACGGGTGTTGCGGCCGATCTCCGTGTCGGCGGGCAGCTCGGCGAGGGCGGCGGTCACGCAGGTGTCGGTGTCCGCGTCGGCGAGGGCGAGGGAGAGGGCCGCCGCCATGGCGCGGGCGCCGTGCACGCCGTCCCCGTCCTGGGTGTAGCGGGCGTCGAACTCGGCGAGGGCGGCGGCCTGGCGCGGGTCACCGGGGTGGGCCACGGCGAGGACGCAGGCGCGGACGCAGGCGGCGTCGTCGAAGTAGTGCGGGTTGTCGTGGCCGGTGGCGGGCGGGCGCAGGCCGGCGGCGAGGTTGCCGAGGCCGGCGCGCACGGAGATGCGGGCGCGCAGGGGGAGTACGGCGGACTCGATCTCCGGGGCGCGGTCCGCGGCGGCGGCGACCTCGGAGGCGGCGGCGGTCCAGGTGAGGTCGATGGCGGCGCGCATGCGGCGGGCCCGGCTGAGATCGCCGAGGACGTCGTCGTCGCCGGCCCTGAGGACCGCCTCCGCGGCGAACGCCGCCCACTCGGCGTCGTCGGAGGGACCGAGGCGGAGGGGTTCGGGGGGTTGGTTGAGGGCGATCGGGACCGGGAGGGTGGTGGTGGCGTTCTGCTCGGCGAAGGTGTCCAGCTCCCGGGTGAGGCGGCGGGTCCACTCGGGCATCCGGACGGCGCGGTGGCGTGCCGCGGGCCAGCCGGCGGCGTCTCCCGCGGCGAGGCCGAGCAGGAGCCCCTCGATACGGCGCGCGCTCATCCCCGCCCCTCACCGTCGCCCTGCCCCGCGTTACCGGCCCCCACCAGCGGGGTCCGCTCCCTGGGCTCCCGGCCTTCCACCGGGGGCTCGGCGGGCCGGGGGGCGCAGGCGGGGGGCGGGGGGAGTTCGGGGGGTTGGGCGGCGGCGGGGAGGGGCGGGGGGACTTCCGCGGGCTGGGTGGCCGGGAGGGGCGGGAGGGGTTCGGTCGGTTGGGCGAGGGCGGGGAGGGGCGGGACGGGTTCGGTCGGTTGGGCGAGGGTGGGGAGGGGCGGGACGGGTTCGGTCGGCCGGGTGGTGGCCGGGAAGGGCGGCTGGTGCCCGGTCGGCCGGGTGGTGGCCGGCAGGGGCGGGAGGGGTCCGGTCACCGTCATCGTCTCCGCGGTCTGCCTCTCCGCCGCCTCCACCAGCAGTTCCGCCACCTCCAGCACGTGGTGCCCGGCCATCGACGGCAGGCACCGGCCCCGGGCCGGGCCGATGGCGGAGGCCCAGGGAGCGGGGATCGCGGCGAGGCCGAGGGTCGCGCCGGAGAGGGCGCCTGCCACCGCCGCCGTGGTGTCCGCGTCGCGCCCCATGTTGACGGCCGTCAGGACCGCCTCCCGGAAGTCGCCGTCGGCCGCCGCGTACGCGCCGAACGCGAGGGCGACCGCTTCGGGGGCGAGGTCGGTCCACGGGTAGCCGCCGATGACGACGGCGGAGCGGACCGCGCGTTCGCCGCGGTGGGCCACCGCCACCGCACGCCGCAGGGAGCGGGCCGTCCAGGAGTCGTCCGGGACGACCGCGAGGGCGGCGGCGATCACCACCGGGACCGTGGCACCGGTCATCGCCGCCGCCACCCCCGCCGCGACGGCCTGGCCGCCGTAGATGCCCTCGCCCTCGTGGCTGACCGAGCCGTCCACGGCCACCAGCCGGGCCGCCTCGGCGGGGCGCCCGGCAGCGAAGACGCCGAAGGGTGTCGCCCGCATGGCGAGGCCGTCGCTCCAGGCGTGCCGGTGCTGGGCCGAGATGGGGGCGGCGAGGCCGCGGCGGAGGTTCTCCAGCGTGCCGCGCTCGCTGAATCCCGCGCCGCGGAAAGGACCCTCGGCCCGGTCGGCGATCCACTCGTGCCAGGCCGCCTCCGCGTCCGCCGGGGTGAGTGCCGAGCCGTGCCGGGCCAGCAGCAGTCCGGAGAAGATCGCGTACTCGGTGTCGTCCGTGCCCTGGGGGCGCTCGGCGACGTACCCGGTGATCCGGCCCCAGCGGGCGCGGATCTCGGAGGGCTTGAGGTTCTCCGCCGGAGCCCCGAGCGCGTCCCCGACGGCCAGGCCGAGCAGCGCACCGCGGGCCCGTTCACGGAGTCCGACGGCTCCCTCGGGCGCCGGGACCGGGGGAGTGCAGGCGACAGATGCCATGGACGGCCTCCTTCCGCGGGCCGCGGGGACCCTTTGCGGATGTGTCCCACGGCAGCGGGCAGGGTGAGCGCAAGGGCCTCTTCTGTCACCCGCTCGGCAAGTGAGCAATCTCTCGCACAGGTGAGCGCCTTTGGGGAAAAGCGCAGGTTAGCACAGCCTTTCCTTGCTGGTACGGAGGGAAGGAAAGGCGTAGATTCAGTGTTGTCGAAAAGTAGAACTCATCCAAAGTTAGCTTTGGCTAAGCTTCCCTGGGGGGCCCGCATGGCCATCATCGAAACCGAGGCCGCGCTGCACGAGGCGCACCGCGACAACCACACCCACCGGGATGTGAACGGAGGCTGGCTGCGCCCCGCCGTCTTCGGCGCGATGGACGGCCTGGTCTCCAACCTCGCCCTGATGACGGGCGTGGCCGGCGGATCCGTGGCCCAGCAGACCATCGTCCTCACCGGCCTCGCGGGCCTCGCCGCGGGCGCCTTCTCCATGGCGGCCGGCGAGTACACCTCCGTCGCCTCCCAGCGGGAACTGGTCGAGGCGGAACTCGACGTCGAGCGCCGCGAGCTGCGCCGGCACCCGCAGGACGAGGAGGACGAGCTGGCCGCGCTGTACGTGGCGCGCGGGGTCGAGCCGGAGCTGGCCCGCCAGGTCGCGCGGCAGCTGTCCAAGGATCCCGAGCAGGCTCTGGAGATCCACGCCCGTGAGGAGCTGGGCATCGACCCCGGTGATCTGCCCTCGCCGCTGGTCGCGGCCGTGTCGTCCTTCGGCGCGTTCGCCCTCGGCGCCCTGCTGCCCGTCCTGCCGTACCTGCTCGGCGCCGGCGCGTTGTGGCCCGCCGTGCTGCTCGCCCTGGTCGGACTCTTCGCCTGCGGTGCCGTCGTGGCCAAGGTGACCGCGCGGACCTGGTGGTTCAGCGGTCTGCGGCAGCTGGCGCTCGGCGGCGCGGCGGCCGGTGTGACGTACGCCCTGGGCACGTTGTTCGGAACGGCCGTAGGATAGCGCGACCGGTACCTATGCGATGGGCCGCATAAGTACCCGTTACTCGCTGGTTTCGAATCCTAGGCCACCGGGCATGAGCCGTAAGCGCTGCGGGCAATGACGCCTGCCGCGCCCCCGCGGGGTGGGCGACGAGGCCCCCCCGGACCCCCTCCGGGCCGCCGGACGACGATCCGACCGATCCTGTCCGTAACGGCCGCCCCGCACACCGTCGGCCGCCACCGCGCGGCCCCCGCCGTCACACGGCAGCTGCCGCCACCGCACGGCACGCGCCGCGTTCACGCGGCACCTCCGCCGCGACCGCGGCGTCCGCATGTTGGAACGGTGTATCCGGTTCCCGAGAACCGCTCCATCATGTAACCTGCACGAAATTTTGATCTCCTAGCAGATCTCACGCAGAGGGCCAACGTCGTCCCTCGGCACCTGCCACATGCCACATGACGACGACGGGAGAGCCGATGCGTACGCCGCGCCAGCCGTCCCAGCATTCCGAGAACGGCCAGAACCGGTCGTTCATGGATGCTCGCCCTGCTGCGCAGGGTATGTACGACCCCCGCAACGAACACGACGCCTGCGGCGTCGGTTTCGTCGCCACTCTCACCGGCGAGGCGTCCCACACCCTGGTCGAGCAGGCCCTCACCGTCCTGCGCAACCTGGAGCACCGTGGCGCCACCGGCTCCGAGCCCGACTCGGGCGACGGCGCGGGCATCCTCTCCCAGGTGCCCGATGCCTTCCTCCGCGAAGTGGCCGGATTCGACCTTCCCGTGGCCGGTGCCTACGCGGTAGGCATCGCGTTCCTGCCGGAGGAGGGCACCGAGGACGCCGTCTCACGTATCGAGACGATCGCCGCCGAGGAGGGCCTCACGGTCCTCGGCTGGCGCGAGGTCCCGGTCGCCCCCGAACTGCTGGGCGCCACCGCCCGCTCCACCATGCCTGTCTTCCGGCAGATCTTCGTGGCCGGAGGCCCCTCCGGGACGGAGTCCGGGGACGGCGCCGACGAGGGCATCGCGCTGGACCGCAGGGCCTTCGTGCTGCGCAAGCGCGCCGAGCGCGAGGCCGGGGTCTACTTCCCGTCCCTGTCCGCCCGGACGATCGTCTACAAGGGCATGCTGACCACCGGCCAGCTGGAGCCCTTCTTCCCGGACCTGTCCGACCGCCGCTTCGCCTCCGCGATCGCGCTCGTGCACTCCCGGTTCTCCACGAACACCTTCCCGTCGTGGCCGCTCGCGCACCCGTACCGCTTCGTCGCGCACAACGGTGAGATCAACACCGTCAAGGGCAACCGCAACTGGATGGTCGCCCGTGAGTCGCAGCTGGTCTCCGACCTGTTCGGCACCTCCGACAAGGGGCTGGAGCGCATCTTCCCGGTCTGCACGCCGGACGCCTCCGACTCCGCCTCCTTCGACGAGGTCCTGGAGCTGCTGCACCTGGGCGGCCGTTCGCTGCCGCACTCCGTGCTGATGATGATCCCGGAGGCGTGGGAGAACCACGCCTCCATGGACCCGGCCCGGCGCGCCTTCTACCAGTTCCACTCCACGATGATGGAGCCCTGGGACGGCCCCGCCTGCGTCACCTTCACCGACGGCACCCAGGTCGGCGCCGTGCTCGACCGCAACGGTCTGCGCCCCGGCCGCTACTGGGTCACCGACGACGGCCTCGTCGTCCTCGGCTCCGAGGTCGGCGTCCTCGACATCGACCCGGCCAGGGTCGTCCGCAAGGGCCGCCTGCAGCCCGGCAGGATGTTCCTCGTCGACACCGCCGAGCACCGCATCATCGAGGACGACGAGATCAAGGCGTCCCTCGCCGCCGAGAAGCCGTACGCCGAGTGGCTGGAGGCCGGCGAGATCGAGCTGGGCGACCTGCCCGAGCGCGAGCACATCGTCCACACCCACGCCTCGGTCACCCGCCGTCAGCAGACCTTCGGGTACACCGAGGAGGAGCTGCGCGTCATCCTCGCCCCGATGGCCCGCACCGCCGCCGAGCCGATCGGCTCCATGGGCACCGACTCGCCGATCGCGGCCCTGTCCGAGCGCCCGCGGCTGCTCTTCGACTACTTCACCCAGCTGTTCGCGCAGGTCACCAACCCGCCGCTGGACGCGATCCGCGAGGAGCTGGTCACCTCCCTGCGCTCCTCCCTGGGCCCGCAGGGCAACCTGCTCGACCCGACCGCGGCCTCCTGCCGGTCCGTCGTACTGCCCTTCCCGGTCATCGACAACGACGAGCTGGCCAAGCTCATCCACATCAACGCCGACGGCGACATGCCCGGCTTCAAGGCCGCGACCCTCTCCGGCCTGTACCGGGTCTCCGGCGGCGGCGACGCCCTCGCCGCGCGGATCGAGGAGATCTGCGCCGAGGCCGACGCGGCCATCGAGAACGGCGCCCGCCTGATCGTCCTGTCGGACCGCCACTCCGACGCCGAGCACGCGCCGATCCCGTCGCTGCTGCTCACCGCGGCCGTCCACCACCACCTCATCCGCACCAAGCAGCGCACCCACGTGGGCCTGCTGGTCGAGGCCGGCGACGTCCGCGAGGTCCACCACGTCGCCCTGCTCATCGGCTACGGCGCCGCCGCCGTCAACCCGTACCTGGCGATGGAGTCGGTGGAGGACCTGCTGCGCGCGGGCACCTTCCTCGACGGCCTGGAGCCCGAGCAGGCCATCAAGAACCTGATCTACGCCCTCGGCAAGGGCGTGCTGAAGGTCATGTCCAAGATGGGCATCTCCACCGTCGCCTCCTACCGCGGCGCCCAGGTCTTCGAGGCCGTCGGCCTGGACGAGGCCTTCGTGGAGAAGTACTTCAACGGCACCGCCACCAAGATCGGCGGCGTCGGCATCGACGTCATCGCCCGGGAGGTCGCCGCCCGCCACGCCAAGGCCTACCCGGCCTCCGGTATCGCTCCCGCGCACCGCGCGCTGGAGATCGGCGGCGAGTACCAGTGGCGCCGCGAGGGCGAGCCGCACCTGTTCGACCCGGAGACGGTCTTCCGCCTCCAGCACTCCACGCGCACCGGCCGGTACGACATCTTCAAGAAGTACACGTCCCGCGTGAACGAGCAGTCCGAGCGCCTGATGACGCTGCGCGGCCTGTTCGGCTTCAAGTCCGACCGCGGCCCGATCCCCGTCGACGAGGTCGAGCCGGTCTCCGAGATCGTCAAGCGCTTCTCCACGGGCGCGATGTCGTACGGCTCCATCTCCAAGGAGGCGCACGAGACCCTCGCCATCGCCATGAACCAGCTGGGCGCCAAGTCCAACACCGGCGAGGGCGGCGAGGACCCGGAGCGCCTGTACGACCCGGCGCGGCGCAGCGCGATCAAGCAGGTCGCCTCCGGCCGGTTCGGCGTGACCTCCGAGTACCTGGTCAACGCGGACGACATCCAGATCAAGATGGCCCAGGGCGCCAAGCCCGGCGAGGGCGGCCAGCTGCCCGGTCACAAGGTCTACCCGTGGGTCGCCAAGACCCGTCACTCGACGCCGGGCGTGGGCCTGATCTCCCCGCCGCCGCACCACGACATCTACTCCATCGAGGACCTGGCCCAGCTGATCCACGACCTGAAGAACGCGAACCCGCAGGCGCGGGTCCACGTGAAGCTGGTCTCCGAGGTCGGCGTCGGAACGGTCGCCGCGGGTGTCTCCAAGGCGCACGCGGACGTCGTCCTGATCTCCGGTCACGACGGTGGTACGGGCGCCTCCCCGCTCACCTCGCTGAAGCACGCGGGCGGCCCCTGGGAGCTGGGCCTCGCCGAGACCCAGCAGACCCTGCTGCTCAACGGCCTGCGCGACCGCATCGTCGTCCAGACCGACGGCCAGCTGAAGACCGGCCGTGACGTGGTCATCGCCGCGCTGCTCGGCGCCGAGGAGTTCGGTTTCGCGACCGCCCCGCTCGTCGTCTCCGGCTGTGTGATGATGCGCGTCTGCCACCTGGACACCTGCCCGGTCGGCATCGCCACCCAGAACCCGGCCCTGCGCGACCGCTTCGCCGGCAAGGCCGAGCACGTGGTGAACTTCTTCCGGTTCATCGCCGAGGAGGTCCGCGAGCTGCTGGCCGAGCTGGGCTTCCGCTCCATCGAGGAGGCCGTCGGCCACGCCGAGGTGCTGGACGTCGAGCGCGCCGTCGACCACTGGAAGGCGCAGGGCCTGGACCTGGAGCCGCTGTTCCACGTGCCGGACCTGCCCGAGGGCGCCGTCCGTCACCAGATCGCCGCCCAGGACCACGGCCTGGAGAAGGCCCTGGACAACGAGCTGATCAAGCTCGCCGCCGACGCCCTGGCCGCGGGCGACGCGACCGAGGCCCAGCCGGTGCGCGCCCAGGTCGCCATCCGCAACATCAACCGCACGGTCGGCACCATGCTCGGCCACGAGGTGACGAAGAAGTTCGGTGGCGCGGGCCTGCCCGACGACACCATCGACATCACCTTCACCGGCTCCGCGGGCCAGTCCTTCGGCGCGTTCCTGCCGCGCGGTGTCACGCTGCGCCTGGAGGGCGACGCCAACGACTACGTCGGCAAGGGCCTCTCCGGCGGCCGGATCGTCGTCCGCCCGGACCGGGCCGCCGACCACCTCGCCGAGTACTCGACCATCGCGGGCAACACCATCGCCTACGGCGCCACCGGCGGCGAGCTGTTCCTGCGCGGCCGCACCGGTGAGCGGTTCTGCGTCCGCAACTCCGGGGCGCTGGTCGTCTCCGAGGGCGTGGGCGACCACGGCTGCGAGTACATGACCGGCGGTCACGCGGTCGTCCTCGGCCCGACCGGCCGCAACTTCGCGGCGGGTATGTCCGGCGGTGTCGCCTACGTAGTCGACCTCGACCGCGACAACGTCAACGCCGGCAACGCCGGGTCCGTCGAGGCGCTGGACGAGACCGACAAGCAGTGGCTGCACGACGTGGTGCGCCGCCACGCCGAGGAGACCGGCTCGACGGTCGCCGAGAAGCTGCTCGCCGACTGGGACACGGCCGTGGAGCGGTTCAGCAAGATCATCCCCAGCACGTACAAGGCAGTGCTCGCCGCCAAGGACGCCGCCGAGCGAGCCGGTCTCTCCGAGACCGAGATCACCGAGAAGATGATGGAGGCGGCGATCAATGGCTGACCCGAAGGGCTTCCTGAACCACGGCCGTGAGGTCGCCCAGACCCGCCCCGTCGCCGAGCGGGTCAAGGACTGGAACGAGGTCTACGTCCCCGGCTCCCTGCTGCCGATCATCAGCAAGCAGGCCAGCCGCTGCATGGACTGCGGCATCCCGTTCTGCCACAACGGCTGTCCGCTGGGGAACCTGATCCCCGAGTGGAACGACTACGCCTACCGCGAGGACTGGTCGGCCGCGCAGGAGCGGCTGCACGCGACCAACAACTTCCCCGAGTTCACCGGTCGCCTCTGCCCGGCCCCCTGCGAGTCGGCGTGCGTGCTGGGCATCAACCAGCCGCCGGTCACCATCAAGAACGTCGAGGTCTCGATCATCGACAAGGCGTGGGAGACCGGGGACGTCGCCCCGCAGATCCCCGAGCGCCTCTCCGGCAAGACGGTCGCGGTCATCGGTTCGGGCCCCGCGGGCCTCGCCGCCGCCCAGCAGCTGACCCGGGCCGGCCACACGGTCGCCGTCTACGAGCGCGCGGACCGTATCGGAGGCCTCCTCCGGTACGGCATCCCCGAGTTCAAGATGGAGAAGCGGCACATCAACCGCCGTATCGAGCAGATGCGCGCGGAGGGCACCCGCTTCCGCACCGGCGTGGAGATCGGCCGCGACATCAACGCCCGCGACCTGAAGAAGCGGTACGACGCGATCGTCATCGCCGCCGGCGCCACGACCGCACGTGACCTGCCGGTGCCCGGCCGCGAGCTGAAGGGCATCCACCAGGCGATGGAGTACCTGCCCCTGGCCAACAAGGTGCAGGAGGGCGACTACGTCACGGCTCCCCTCTCGGCCGAGGGCAAGCACGTCGTCGTGATCGGCGGCGGTGACACCGGCGCGGACTGCGTGGGCACCGCCCACCGCCAGGGTGCCGCCTCCGTCACCCAGCTGGAGATCATGCCCCGCCCGGGCGACGAGCGGCACCCGACCAACCAGCCCTGGCCGACCTTCCCGATGCTCTACAAGGTCACCAGCGCCCACGAGGAGGGCGGCGACCGCGTCTACTCGGTCTCCACCACCCACTTCGAGGGCGACGAGGACGGCAACGTCCAGTGGCTGCACCTCACCGAGGTCGAGTTCGTGGACGGCAAGCTGACCCCCAAGCCGGGCACCGAGCGCAAGATCCCGGCCCAGCTGGTCACCCTCGCCATGGGCTTCACCGGCACCGACCGGGAGAACGGCCTGGTCGAGCAGTTTGGTCTGGACCTCGACGAACGCGGTAACATCGCCCGCGACGCCGACTTCCAGACCAACGTGCCGGGTGTGTTCGTCGCCGGCGACGCCGGCCGCGGGCAGTCCCTCATCGTGTGGGCGATCGCGGAGGGCCGCTCGGCCGCCCGCGGAGTCGACCGCTTCCTGACCGGAGCCAGCGACCTGCCGGCCCCGATCCGCCCGACGGACCGCGCGCTGATGGTCTGACGGCCCCGGGGAAACCCCCAAGAGACGTCCCGTACAAAGGCGTACGGAACACAGACGGCGCCTGCCCACCAGTCCCCGACCGGACTCCCGGGCAGGCGCCGCCGCATGTCCTGGACCCCCGGGAGCACTCGTGGGCCGCCGGTGCCAGTTGCAGAGGTCATGCGGGGAACGACGGGCCGGCGAGCCCGGGGCCGCGGTGCCGTAGCCTCGGCCCTCCTGCCCGGTGACCGCCCCGAAGGAGTCCGCATGGCCGCGATCAGCCTGACCAAGGTGGAGGAGACCGCGCCCGGGCTGGCCGGCGCCTACCGGTCGGCGGGGGTGTCCCTGCGCAAGCACGGCCTGGACGGACTGCGGGCCGCCGTCTACCTCGTGGTCGACTACTCGGGCTCCATGAAGCCCTACTACCGGGACGGCAGCGTGCAGGCGCTCGCCGACCGGGTGCTGGGCCTGTCCGCGCACCTGGACGACGACGGCCGGGTGCCCGTGGTGTTCTTCTCCACGGACGTCGACGCGGTCACCGACATCACCCTCGACGGACACGAGGGCCGCATCGAGCGGATCGCGGCCGGGCTCGGGCACATGGGCAGGACCAGCTACCACCTGGCGATGGACGCGGTCATCGACCACTACCTGGACAGCGGTGCCACCGCACCCGCCCTGGTCGTCTTCCAGACCGACGGCGGCCCGATCAACAGGCTCGCCGCCGAGCGCCATCTCTGCAAGGCCGCGCCGCTTCCGCTGTTCTGGCAGTTCGTCGGCTTCGGCGACCCGGGCAGCCGGCAGTTCGAGTTCCTGCGCACACTGGACGAGCTGGCGGTCCCCGGCAAGCGCCTCCTGGACAACGCCGGCTTCTTCCACGCCGGCCGCGACCCGCGCCGGGTCTCCGACGCCGAGCTGTACGACCGGCTCGTCGGAGAGTTCCCGAAGTGGCTCGCGTCCGCACGGGCGGCGGGCGTCGTACGGCCGGAACGAGCCGACGGTCCGGCACCGTCTCCTACCGCATCCCCGCCTCCCAGAGCCCGTCCGGGTCCCGGAGTCCCTCCGGCTCCAGGAGTCCGTCCGTGAGCACCACGTCCCGGCACTCCTGGGGCGTCCCCCACGCCGAGCGCAGGGCCCGGGCCTTGGTGAGCCACAGCGACAGGTCGTACTCCGCCGTGTAGCCGATCGCACCGTGCAGGTGCAGGGCCGTACGGGCCGTGCGGTACGCCGCCTCGCACGCCGTGAGCTTGGCGGCGGCCACCTCCGCCGGGCGCAGGGACGCCGCCGCGCCGAACAGCAGGGGGCGGGCGAACTCCAGGGCCGTCCTGGCGTCGGCCAGCCGGTGTTTGACGGCCTGGAAGGAGCCGATCGGCACCCCGAACTGGGTGCGCCGCCGCACATGGGTGACGGTCCGGTCGAGCAGGGCGAGGCCGACGCCGAGCGCCTGCGCGGCGGTGGCCAGCCGGATCCAGGTGAGCGCCCGGTCGTACGGTTCCCCGCGGGCGAGGAGTTCACCGGCGGGGGCGAGCCGGGTCAGCCGGCGGGCGGGGTCCAGGGAACGGCGCACCGGGCCGGGGGCCGCCGTGGACAGGTAGAGACCGTCGGGGGCGGGAGACAGGCGCAGCGAGGACGCGTCGCCGTCGAGGGCGTACCCGCCGGGCGCCGCCACCGTCGCCGCTTCCTTGCCGGCCGCGAGCCCGGGCAGGAAGCGCGCCGCCAGCGCGGGACCGTCGAGGAGTACGGCCGCCCCGACCGTCTCCGCGAGCGGACCGGGCACGGCGTGCCGGCCCAGTTCCACGAAGGCCACCGCCAGCTCCACCGGGTGCGGCCCCGCCCCGCCGTACTCCTCCGGTACCGCGAGGCCGAACACCCCCGCCTCGGCGATCCGCGACCACAGCGCGCGCCCGCGCGCGTGGTCGCCGCGGCTCCAGGCGCGGATCACCGCGGGGGTGTCCGCGGCGGTGAGCATCGCCCGCAGCGCGTCGGCGAAGGCGCGCTGGCCCGGGTCGAGGAGGAAGCGCATCAGCGGCGTCCCTTCGGCAGGCCGAGCAGCCGCTCGGCGACGATGTCCCGCTGGATCTCGTTCGTGCCCGCGTAGATGGGTCCGGCCAGGGAGAAGACGTACCCCTCCGCCCAGGCGCCGTCCGCGAGTTCGCCCTCATGCCCCAGCAGGTCCAGGGCCGTCTCGTGCAGCGCGAGGTCCAGCTCGGACCAGAACACCTTGTTCATGCTGGACTCCGGGCCGAGCCGGGCGCCGTCCAGGACCCGGGAGGCGGCGGCGTACGTGAACAACTGGTAGGCGCGGGCCGCGACCAGGGCGTCGGCCACCCGGTCCCGGGCGTGCCCGGGCGACCCCTGGGCCCGCCACAGCCGCCACAGCCGGGCGGCGGAGGCGAGGAAGCGGCCCGGCGAGCGCAGGGTGAGCCCGCGCTCGTCGGCCGTCGTGGACATCGCGATCCGCCAGCCCTGGCCCGGCTCGCCGATCACGTCCTCGTCCGGGACGAACACGTCGTCCAGGGACAGCTCCGCGAAGGCCGGCCTGCCGTCGAGCCGGCCGATCGGGCGGACGGTGACGCCGGGGGCCCGCAGGTCGAACATCAGGTAGGTGAGCCCCTGATGCGGCCTCTCGGTCTCCGGGTCGCTGCGGAACAGGCCGAAGGCCCGGTCGGCGAACGCGGCGCGCGAGGACCAGGTCTTCAGCCCGCGCAACAGCCAGCCGCCGTCCGTGCGCACCGCCCGGGAGGTCAGCGCGGCGAGGTCCGAGCCCGCCCCCGGCTCGGACCAGGCCTGCGCCCAGACCGCCTCACCGCCGGCCATCGGCGGCAGCACGCGCGCGCGTTGCTCCTCCGTGCCGTACGCGAAGAGCGTCGGCGCGAGCAGGCCGATGCCGTTCTGGCCGACGCGGCCCGGCGCGCCCGCCGCCCAGTACTCCTCCTCGAACACCAGCCAGCGCAGCAGACCGGAGTCCCGCCCGCCGTACCGCTCCGGCCACGACACCACCGACCAGCGGTCCGCGGCCAGTTCGGCCTCCCACGCGCGGTGCGCCGCGAAACCCTCCTCCGTCTCCAGGGACGGCAGCGGCGTGCGCGGGACGTGCGCGTCGAGCCAGGCCCGGGCCTGGATGCGGAACTCCTCGTCGGCCGGGGAGTGGGTCAGATCCACGGTGACGTCACCGCCCTTCCCTAACAAGTGTTTGGTAGGTTAGCGTGCCCCCATGAAAGGCGTCGAGAGCCCCGTCCCCGTTCCCGGACACGGGCTGCTGCGCGGCCGTACCGCCGTCGTCACCGCCGCGGCCGGCACCGGTATCGGCGGTGCCACCGCCCGCCGCTTCCTGGAGGAGGGCGCACGCGTGCTGATCAGCGACGCCCACCCGCGCCGGCTGAAGGAGCACGAGGCCGAACTGGGCCGGGAGTTCCCCGGCGCGGTCGCCGCGGTGCCGTGCGACGTCACCGACGAGGACCAGGTGCGCACCCTGTTCGAGGCCGCCCTGGCCGCGCACGGACGGCTGGACGTCGTCGTCAACAACGCCGGACTCGGCGGCACGGCGGAGCTGGCCGACATGACCGACGAGCAGTGGTCCCGCGTGCTGGACGTCACCCTGACCGGCACCTTCCGCTGCACCCGGGCCGCCCTGCGCGCCATGCGCCGGACCGGCGGCGGGGTGATCGTCAACAACGCCTCCGTCGCCGGCTGGCGCGCCCAGGCCGGGCAGGCCCACTACGCCGCCGCCAAGGCCGGCGTGATGGCGCTGACCCGGTGCGCGGCGATCGAGGCCGCCGCCTACGGCGTGCGCGTCAACGCCGTCGCCCCCAGCCTCGCCATGCACCCGCACCTGGCGAAGGTCACCTCCGCCGAACTGCTCGCCGAACTGACGGAACGGGAGGCCTACGGGCGGTACGCGGAGCCGTGGGAGGTGGCCAACGTCATCGTCTTCCTCGCCTCCGGCTACTCCTCCTACATGACCGGCGAGGTCGTCGCCGTCAGCAGCCAGCACCCCTGAGCGGCGGAGCAGATCACAATGGGTGCGTGCCGACCAAGAAGAAGCCCCAGGTGACCGCGGCAGCGGCCCGGCGCGGAGAACTCCTGAGCACCGCCGCCGAGGTCTTCGCCGAGCACGGCTACAACGCCACCACCGTCCGCAGGATCGCCGACCACGCCGGGATGCTCGCGGGCAGCCTCTACTATCACTTCGACTCCAAGGAGTCGATGCTGGAGGAGATCCTCCGGACCTTCCTCGACGAGCTGTGGGACGGCTACGACACCGTCCTCGCCTCCGGACTCGGGCCCCGGGAAACGCTTCAGGCGCTGGTCACCGAGTCCTTCCGGGAGATCGACCGGCACCGTGCGGCCGTCGCGATCTACCAGAAGGAGAGCAAGCAGCTCGTCGCCCAGGACCGCTTCGCCTTCCTCGCCGAGTCCCAGCGCCGGTTCGAGAAGGCGTGGCTCAGCACGCTGGAACGCGGTGTCGCCGAACAGGTCTTCCGCGCCGACCTGGACGTCCGGCTCACCTACCGGTTCGTCCGCGACACCGTGTGGGTCGCCGCCTCCTGGTACCGGCCCGGCGGCAAGCACAGCCCCGAGGAGATCGCCCGCCAGTACCTGTCGATGGTGCTGGACGGGATCGCCGTACGCGCATAGCCCTTTCCACCCGAGGGAGTTGCCATGGCCGAGGCCTACATCGTCGAAGCGGTCCGCACACCGGTCGGCCGGCGCGGAGGAGGACTCGGCGCGGTCCACCCGGCCGACCTGGGCGCGCGGGTGCTGAGCGCGCTGGTGGAGCGCTCCGGGATCGACCCGGTCGCCGTGGACGACGTGGTCTTCGGCTGCCTCGACACGGTCGGACCGCAGGCCGGGGACATCGCGCGCACCTGCTGGCTGGCCGCGGGCCTCCCCGAGGAGGTACCCGGCGTCACCGTCGACCGGCAGTGCGGCTCCTCCCAGCAGGCCGTGCACTTCGCCGCGCAGGCCGTGCTCTCCGGCACCCAGGACCTGGTGGTCGCGGGCGGCGTGCAGAACATGTCCCAGGTCCCCATCGCCTTCGCCTCCCGGCAGGCCGCCGTCCCCCTCGGCCTGACCGAGGGACCCTTCCTCGGCAGCACCGGCTGGCGCGCCCGGTACGGCGACCGGCCCGTCAACCAGTTCGCCGGCGCCGAGATGATCGCCGCCCAGTGGGGCATCTCCCGCGAGGAACAGGAGGAGTTCGCCCTGCGTTCGCACCGGCGCGCGATCTGGGCGATCGACACCGGCCGCTTCTCCCGCGAGACCGTCCCCTACGACGGGACCACCGTGGACGAGGGGCCGCGCCGGGACACCTCCCCCGAGAAGATGGCCGCGCTCAAGCCCGTCCTGGAGGGCGGCACCGTCACCGCGGCCTGCTCCTCCCAGGTCTCCGACGGAGCCGCGGCCCTGCTGCTCGCCTCCGAGCGGGCGGTACGCGACCACGGACTGCGCCCGCGCGCCCGCGTCCACCACCTCTCCGCGCGCGGCGAGGACCCCATCCGCATGCTCACCGCGCCCATCCCGGCCACCGCGCACGCCTTGAAGAAGACCGGCCTGACCCTCGACGCCATCGACCTCGTGGAGATCAACGAGGCCTTCGCACCGGTCGTCCTCGCCTGGCTGAAGGAGACCGGCGCCGACCCCGCCAAGGTCAACGTCAACGGCGGCGCGATCGCCCTCGGCCACCCGCTCGGCGCGACCGGCGCCCGGCTGATGACGACCCTGCTCCACGAACTGGAGCGCACCGGCGGCCGGTACGGCCTCCAGACCATGTGCGAGGGCGGCGGCCAGGCCAACGTGACGATCATCGAACGGCTGTGACCGGGCGGCACCGGCGCGGCGGTCGCTCGGGGCTCACCGAGCGGTCCCGAGTCCCGTCAGTCCGGTCAGCACCCCCTCCGCCTCCCGCATGATCCGGTCCACCAGCTCCGCGCAGGACGGCAGGTCGTCGATCACTCCGGCGACCTGCCCGGCCGCCATCACCCCCAGGTCCGTACGCCCGTCCACCATCGCCGACCTGAGCAGCACCGGCGTGTTCGCGGCGAGCAGCACCTGACTCCAGGACAGCTCCTTGCCGTGCCGGAGGGCGAGACCGTCGCGGACCAGCTGCCGCCAGGTGAGCCCCGACAGCCGCCGGAAGCCCGCCGCCCGCCGCACCGCGTGCCCGAAGGCCCGTATCCGCCCCGACCGCTCCAGCGCCGCCACCAGGTCGGTGTGCAGCATCCGGTGCGGCAGGCCGTCCACCGCCCGGGTCACCGTGACGTCCCGGACCGTCGCCGCCAGATACCGGGCCTTCACCGCGTCCGGCACCGTCGAGTCGGACGTGAGCAGGAACCGCGTGCCCATCGCCACCCCGGCCGCCCCGTACGCCAGCGCCGCCACCAGGCCCCGCCCGTCGAAGAAGCCGCCCGCCGCCACCACCGGTATCCGCACCGCGTCCACCACCTGCGGCAGCAGCACGCTCGTCGCCACCTCGCCGGTGTGGCCGCCGCCCTCACCGCCCTGCACCAGCACCGCGTCCGCGCCCCAGGCCGCCACCTTCTCGGCGTGCCGCCGGGCCCCGACGGACGGGATCACCACCACCCCGGCCGCCTTCAGCTCGGCGATCAGCCCGGCGGACGGGGCCAGCGCGAAGGAGGCCACCCGGACCCCCTCCTCCAGCAGGATCCGCACCCGGTCCGGTGCGTCGCCCGCGTCGGCCCGGAGGTTCACCCCGAACGGCGCGTCCGTACGGGACCGCACCTCCCGTATCGCGTCGCGCAGCCGGTCGAGCGTCATCGTCGCGGAGGCCAGCACGCCGAGGGCGCCGGCGTTCGCCGCCGCCGAGACCAGGCGCGGCCCGGCCACCCAGCCCATCCCGGTCTGCACGATCGGATGACGGACCCCGACCAGCCGGGTGAGCGCGGTCTCCATCAGCTCCCCGCCCCCTCCGGCACCTCGCGCGTGCGCGCCCCCTGCGGGTCCAGCACCTCACGGACCAGCCGCAGCTCGGCCGCCTCCGGCTCCCGGGTGCACGGCACCTCGTCCGGCACGGCCAGCGGGAACCCCGTCGCCTCCCGCACCTCCGCCACGCTCACTCCCGGGTGCACCGACGCCAGCCGCATGGTGCGGTCGGGCGTGGCGAAGTCGAGCACGGCGAGGTCGGTGACGACCCGCGCGATGTGGTGGTAGCGGGCCGCGCCGCCCAGCTCCGCCGCCCGGTCGTACCCCACGCCGCACACCAGGTCCACCCGCTCCACGAACACCCGCCGGGAGTGTCTCGGAACCCAGTAACTCGTGGGGTTGTTCAGTGTGTTGAGGGGGGCTCCGCGCACCCCGAGCAGCTGTCTGCGGGGGCGCGTCCAGTCGCCGACGCAGGAGATGTTCTGGTTGCCGTACCGGTCGAGCTGGCTCGCGCCCATCATCACGTGCCGCCGGCCGCCCGCCACCAGCTCCAGGTGCTGCCGGTAGGGCAGCCAGCCCTCCGGGGTGCCGTCCGGGCGCACCAGCAGGGCCTCGCCGTCGGTCAGCAGCAGGTCCGGCGCGAAGGTGAGCCGGGCCAGCCGCGCGCCCAGCGACGGAATCAGGCCCATCGGGCTCGCCAGCACCTCACCGGCGCCCCGCCAGGCCTCCGCGCAGGCGATCACGCAGTACTCCGCGCGGGTCGCCCTCATCGCTCCCGCTCCTTCCGCCACTCCCGGACCGCCGACCGGTAGGCGGCCTCGTCGGCGCCGAGGAACGTCGCGGCGAACTCGGTCCAGGGCGTGGTCGCGTACCGCCGCTGGAACTCCTCGTCCCGGCCGTACTCCGGCGCACAGGAGGTGAAGTGCGCGCCGCCCGGCGCCTCCACCACCCCGGTCACCGCGAGCCGTTTCAGCAGCAGCGACTGCGGGGCCGCCTCCTTGCTCAGCTCCGCCGTGTCCACGATCCGCTCGCAGGAGACGTAGGCCGCGTCCGCCGCCTCGCAGAACAGGTCGTCGAAGTACGGATCCGGGCCCAGATACCGGCCGTTGCCCAGCCGGTCGGCGCGGTTGACGTGCACCAGGGCCGCGTCCAGCCGCAGCGCGGGCATGGCCACGAGCGTCTCCCCGTCCGCGTACGGCGAGGTCACCGTCCTCAGCCGCGGATCGACCCGCATGACGTCCGAGCCGATCCCCGCCCGCACCGGCAGGAAGGGCAGCCGCTGTGCCGCCGCCCGCAGCCCGCACTGGAACATCCCCTCGTCCACCTCCGTCAGTTCAAAGCCGCCGCCCTCGCGCGCCGCCCGGTAGTGCGGTTCCAGCGGGATGGAGTCGAGGGTGACGAACGCGGTGACCAGCCGGCGGATCCGGCCGGCGGCGGCCAGCATGCCGACGTCCGGGCCGCCGTACGAGACGACCGTCAGATCACCGATGCCGGACCGCAGCAGCGCCCGGACCAGCGCCATCGGCTTGCGGCGCGAACCCCAGCCGCCGATGCCGAGGGTCATCCCGCTCGCCAGCCGGGACACCACCTCCTCGGCGGTCATCGTCTTGTCGGCCATCTACACCCCCTCCGTCGAGGACCCGCCGAACGTGTCGCGGACCCGGTCGGCCAGTCCGCTCAGGTTCGCCTCGAAGGTGAAGCCCTGCTCGAAGCGGTAGCTGCGGCGCACATCGACCGGATCGATGCCGTTGAGGGCGGACTTGGCCATGCGCAGCAGCCGTCCGTCCTTGGCGGCGATCTGCCGGGCCAGTTCCAGAGCCGCCCCCGGCAGCTCCGCGCGCGGCACCACCGCCCAGACCGAGCCGTGCCCGTGCAGCTCGGCGGCGCTCGCCGTGCGCCCGGTGTAGTACAGCGCGCGCATCAGGTGCTGCGGGACCAGCCGGGCCAGATGGGTCGCCGCGCCCAGTGCGCCCCGGTCCAGCTCGGGCAGCCCGAAGGTCGCGTCCTCGCTCGCCACCACCGCGTCCGCGTTGCCCACCAGCCCGATCCCTCCGCCCAGGCAGAAGCCGTGCACCGCGGCGACCACCGGGGTCTCGCACTCGTAGACCGCGGCGAAGGCCTCCGCGCAGCCCTGGTTGGCGCCGATCAGGGCTTCGTGTCCGGCCGCCTGTATCTCCTTGATGTCCACGCCCGCGTTGAACCCCCGGCCCTCGGCGGCAAGGACCACGCACCGGATCCCGGAGTCCTGGCCGGCCGTGCGCACGGCCTCCGCCAGCGCGAACCAGCCGCGCACCGGCACCGCGTTGACCGGCGGATAGTCGACGGTGACCACGGAAATCCCCTTTTCCGGGGACGAACAGGAGACACCCATGGGCGCATCAGCTACCTTTCCACCAAACATTTGTTAGGTGTGAGGCTTCGAAGCTAGCAGTCGGCGCGGACAAGCGGGAGGCCCTGTGGACAACCGCCCTGTGGACAACCACCTTGTGGACAAAGGGCCTTCGGCCAACGGCCCTGCGGCCAACGGCCCCGCAGCCAACGGCCCCGCAGGCACTTCACTGCGCGGCACCACCGTCGTCGTCACCGGCGGCACCAGGGGAGTGGGCGCCGGGATCGCCCGGGCCTTCGCCGAGGCGGGCGCACACGTCCTGGCCTGCGCCCGCCGACCTCCGGAACAGCCCCTGCCCGGGGTCGAGTTCACCCCCCTCGACCTGCGCGACCCGCCCGCCGTCCGGGCCTTCTTCGCCGGACTGCCCCGGCTCGACGTGCTCGTCAACAACGCCGGCGGCACCCCGTACCGGCGTCTCGCCGACGCCGACGCCGAACGGCACGCCAAGGTCGTCGAGCTGAACCTGGTCGCCCCGCTGACCGCGTCCCTCGCCGCCTACGACCACCTCCGGCGCAGCAGGGGCTCGATCGTGATGGTCGGCAGCGTCAGCGGGGACCGCCCCTCACCCGGCTCGGCCGCCTACGGCGCGGCCAAGGCCGGACTCGCCCACCTGGCCGCCACCATGGCCGTGGAGTGGGCGCCGGAGGTCCGCGTCAACACCCTCGTCGTCGGCATGGTCCACACGGATCTGGCCCACCTCCACTACGGCGGCCCCGACGGCGTCGCCGCCGTCGCCCGCACCGTCCCGCTGGGCCGGCTGGCCGTCCCGGCCGACGTCGGCGCCGCCGCCGTCTTCCTCGCCTCCGACGCCGCCGCCTACGTCAGCGGGGCCGGCCTGCACGTGCACGGCGGCGGGGAACGGCCCGCCTTCCTCGATGCCGCGACCGCCGACAAGGAGAGCTGAGATGGACGGAATCTGCGCGGGCCGGGTCGTCGTCGTCACCGGTGCCGGCCGCGGGCTGGGCCGCGCCCACGCACTCGCCTTCGCGGCCGAGGGCGCCCGGGTCGTCGTCAACGACCTGGGTGTGGGGCTGGACGGGGCGCCGGACGCGGACAGTCCGGCGGAGGCCGTCGTCACGGAGATCCGGGCGGCGGGCGGTGAGGCGTCCGCGCACGGCGGGGACATCGCCACGAGCGCGGGGGCGGCGGACCTGATCCGCACCGCCGTGGAGACCTACGGCCGGCTCGACACCCTCGTCAGCAACGCCGGATTCCTGCGCGACCGCATGCTGGTCAACCTCGGTGAGGACGACTGGGACGCCGTGATCCGTGTGCATCTCAAGGGCCACTTCCTGCCGTTGAGGCACGCCGCCGCCCACTGGCGGGCCGAGGCCGGGGCCGGGCGCACCCCGGTGGCCCGGGTCGTCCACACCGGCAGCGGAGCGGGCCTGCTCGGCTCGGTCGGGCAGGCGAACTACAGCGCGGCCAAGGCCGGGATCGTCGGCCTCACCCTGGTCGCGGCGGCCGAGCTGGCCCGGTACGGCGTCCAGGTCAACGCCGTCGCGCCGGCCGCCCGGACCCGCATGACGGAACGTACCTTCGCCGCGACCATGGCGGCACCGGCCGCCGGTTTCGACGCCATGGCGCCCGAGAACGTCTCCCCGCTCGTGGTCTGGCTCGGTTCGGCCCGGAGCGCCGGGGTGACCGGCCGGGTGTTCGAGGCGGAGGGCGGCCGGATCACCGTCATGGAGGGCTGGCGCCCCGGCCCCACCCTCGACAAGGGGGCCCGCTGGACCCCGGCCGAGGCGGGCGAGGCGGCCCGGGGACTGCTGGCGGAGGCGGAGCCGCCGGGGCGGGTGTACGGGGCGTAGCCCCCGCGGCCCTCCCGCGAGACGAGCCGGGCGGCGGACGCACGCCGCCGTTCCGCCGCCACGGTCGGGACACCGGGCCAGGACCACCGCCTCCGGGCGGGTGCCGGACCACGCGGGCTGGTCCGGCACCTGGCGGCGGGCCCAGCGGCGGCAGCCTACGTGTCGCACTCCAGCACCGTCCGGCACAACCCGCACCGCGCCCGCACCCGCCCCCGCACCGGCACCCTGATCCGCTGGTGACAGGTCGGGCAGGGGAAACTCACCCGGAGCCGGCCGTCGCCGTCGGGAGTGAAGGAGTACACGGCGGACGGCGGGGCGGGCGAGTCGTGCCGGTGGTCGCGGGCGTAGCGGCGGTCGTGGGCGTAGCGGCGGCGGCCCGCCCAGCCGGCCCCGGTCAGCGGCGGCTGCTGCCCGTCCCGGCGGGCCCGGTCCATCCCCTTGGCGTAGGCGGTGTAGGCCTGCGGGCTGGTGAACCACACGGACGGGTCCTCACCGAAGAGCAGGGCCCGCTTGGCCACGACGTACCCGAACTCCTCCGGGGTGAGGTAGCCCAGCTTCTGCGAGGAGACCCCGTCCTCCCGGTAGGCGTCCAGCAGCAGCCAGCCCGCGCCCAGGTAGGCCGTCGCCGTGTC
Source organism: Streptomyces sp. NPDC107654 (assembly GCF_055639035.1). NCBI lineage: Bacteria > Bacillati > Actinomycetota > Actinomycetes > Kitasatosporales > Streptomycetaceae > Streptomyces > Streptomyces sp. NPDC107654. Next base: position 76,252 of record NZ_JBVKBI010000001.1, on the reverse strand, counting down.
CGTCAGGATCTCGTTCTCCGCCGTGGTGGGGAAGGAGAGGTCGAGGCGGTGCAGGTAGACGTGCGCCACCTCGTGGGCGAGGGCCGCGCCGATGTCCCTGCGGTGGGTGCGGAACCGGTCGTTCAGCTCCACGAAGTACTCCGGGCCCGCCGCCAGTTCCACGTTCGCCGCGTGGGTCATCTCCCGGAACCCGACGATCAGCCGCGCGTCCGGCAACCGGAAGTGCCGCACGATCTCCCGGGCCACGCGCTGCGCGCCCAGATGCAGGTCGTCGGTGTCGCAGAAGGCCACGTCGGCGGGGGCCACGCTGGACGAGAACGTCTCGATCGTGTCCCGTGAGAGCCGCCGGTACAGGGCGGTGACGGCGGCCCGCACCGTCTCCAGGTGCGGGTAGCCGTGCTCGACCGGTCCGCCGTTCGCCACCTCGGCACCCCCAAAGACGCCGGAACTTCCCTCCACTGTAGGCCGCGGGCCCGCGACGGACGTGACGGTCACACGGGCAGCAGGCGCGGCGCCGACCCGTCCGCCCCGGCCCCGTCCAGCTCCAGCAGCCACACCTCGTTCTCGCCCTCCCGCAGCACCGGCCCGGGCACGTACAGCGACCGCTGGGGACCGACCGACCAGTAGCGGCCCAGCTCGAAGCCGTTGACCCAGACGAAGCCCCGCGTGTGGCCCGGCAGCTCCAGCCGGGCGTCACCGGCCCCGCGGACCGTGACCGTGCCCCGGTACAGGCCCGGCACCCCCTCCCCGGGCAGCCCGCCGAAGGGCACCGCGGCCACACCGTCCGCGAACGCGTCCAGATCCAGCCCACGCGCGCGTACCCCGTGCAGGTACTGCCGCTCGTGCAGGACGCCACCGGTCACGCCCTTGGTCTCGCCGAGCCGCGGCCCGTAGTTCACCCGTCCCAGCGACTCCACCCACAGCTCCACGCGCGCGGGGCCCGCGACGGGCTCCTTCAGCACCGGCTCGTCCTCGGTGAGCACCCCGGCCCGCTCCCCGTCGACGTACACCACGGCGAGATCCCGCAGCCCGCGCACGGTCAGCGGGTACGGCCGGCGCGGCCCGGGCACGTCCAGCGCGTAACGCACCAGCCCCCGGACGACCCCCAGCTCCTCGAACGTGGGCGGCACCGGGGCGGCCGTCTCCGGGCCGCCCAGCGCCTCCAGCACGTCCGCCAGGGACGCCCACCCGGTGAGCACGGCCCCGGCGGGGGCGCCCAGCGGAACGGGCGGCGGCGGCAGGTCGGGCAGCGGGCCGGGGCGGTACGCGGACAGCACCTCGCGGAAGTGCCAGAACTTCTCGGTGGGGCGCCCGTACTCGTCCACCGGCGCGTCGTAGTCGTACGAGGTCACGTCCGGCTCCAACGGGCCCTCGTGCAGCGCGCCGCCGCCCCGGTTGGCGCCCGCCCAGCCCCCGAAACTCGTACCGCCGTGCGCCATGTAGAGGTTCACCGACGCCCCGCACTCCAGGATCTCCCGCAGCGCTCCGGCGGCGGCGCCGGGATCCCGTACGACGTGCTCGCCGGCCCAGTGGTCGAACCAGCCGCACCAGAACTCCATGCACATCAGCGGGCCGTCGGGGCGGTGGCGGCGCAGTGTCCCGAACGCCTCGCGCGCGTGGGAGCCGAAGTTCACCGTGGCGAGCACCCCGGGCAGCGAGCCGCCGGTCAGCATGTGGTCCTCGGGGCCGTCCGAGGTGAACAGCACGGCCGTGACCCCCTCCGCGCGCAGCAGGCCGGCCAGCTCCTCCAGATAGCCGGTGTCGCTGCCGTAGCTGCCGTACTCGTTCTCCACCTGGACCATGACCACGGGACCGCCGCGGTCCAGCTGGCGGGGCACGATCTCCCGCAGCAACCGGTGGAACCAGTCCCGGACGTGGGACAGGTAGCGCTCGTCACGCGTACGCGCGCGCGTGCCCGGCTCGCCCGTCAGCCACGCCGGCAGGCCGCCGTTCTCCCACTCGGCGCAGATGTACGGCCCCGGCCGCACGATCGCCCACAGGCCCGCCTCCCGGACCGCGTCCAGGAACCGGCCCACCGCCCGCACGTCCCGGAAGGCTCCCGGACGGGGCTGGTGCAGATTCCACGGCACGTACGTCTCCACGCAGTTCAGGCCCATCGCCCGCAGCATCGCGAGCCGGTGCCCCCACTGGGCCTCGTGCACCCGGAAGTAGTGCAGCGCCCCCGACAGCAGCCGCACCGGCCGCCCGTCCAGCAGGAAGTCCGATTCCCCCACCGAAAACGCGCTCATACGCCCGCGCCCCACCGTGCTCTCGTCCATGCGCTCCACCGTCGCCCTCTTCCGGCGACCGGCGCCATGGACGAAGATCGGCGCTGCTTGGACAAAAGGAGGCCGGCGCCGCCCGGCCGACGACGTGCGGCCCGGATGGCAACGCGCCGCCCGGACGACAACGCACGCCGCGCGGAACGCCGGGAGGAGGAGCGCCGATGTACCGGACCTGGATGCGGTTCTTCAGCCCCGGCCCCGCCCACCACCGCCTCGGCCTCGTCTGCCTCGGCGTCGGTCTGCAGCACGGCGCGCTGCCCACGGTCGGCCCGCGCACCCTCGACCACCACGTGGCCGTCGTCGTCGGCTCGGGCGGCGGCTGGTACCGCGGCGCCGACGGCCGCCGTACGACCGTCACCGCGCCCGCCCTGCTGTGGCTCACCCCCGGCGTGCCCCACCACTACGCGCCCGACCCGGACACCGGCTGGGACGAGGGCTTCGTCGACTTCGCCGGGCCCGCCACCGCGGCCTACCGCGAACTCGGCTACATCGAACCCGACCGGCCCGTCGTCCCGCTCTCCGACGCCACCGGCCCGCGCGCGGTCATCACCCGGGTCGTCCGGGCCGCCCGCCGCGGCAACCCCCTGCTGGAGGTGGAGACCGCCGCCGCCGTCCACGAACTCCTCGTCGCCCTGCGCCGCGCCCGCGCCGACCTCGCCCCCGACGGCGAGCAGGTGCTGGCCGCGCTGGCCCGGGACGCCTGCACGCCGCTGAGCGTCGCCGACCACGCCGCACGGCACGGGATGACCACCGCCGAGCTGCGCGGCGCGGTCCGCCGGGCGGCCGGGTGCACCCCGAAGGACTACCTGCTCGGCATCCGGCTCGCCCGGGCCAAGGAACTCCTCGCCGCCACCGAGCTGCCCGTGGCGGCCGTCGCCCGCCGCGTCGGCTACGACGACCCCGCCTACTTCTCCCGGCTGTTCACCCGGCGCGTCGGCCTCGCCCCCGTCCGGTTCCGCGCCCAGCAGGGCCGTGCCGTCCCCGGCGGCTGGAGCGACCGCGTCCCGGACCCCGCCGATCCACCCGTGATCCACTCCCCGGACACTCCCTGAGGCAGTTTGGTCCAGCGCATAAGGTTGGCCCTCATGACCACCAGCAACACCGGCTCCGGTGCCGTCGATCCCGAGGTCCGCCAGGAACTGGAGCGGCTGCGCGACAGCATCGACAACATCGACGCCGCCGTCGTCCACATGCTCGCCGAGCGCTTCAAGGCCACCCAGCAGGTCGGCCGCCTCAAGGCACAACACCAGCTGCCGCCCGCCGACCCGGCCCGCGAGGCCCGGCAGATCGACCGGCTGCGCACCCTCGCCGAGAACGCCAAGCTCGACCCGGCGTTCGCCGAGAAGTTCCTGAACTTCATCATCGCCGAGGTGATCCGGCACCACGAGCGGATCGCCGAGGACACCCACAACGAGCACCCGGCGCGCGACGCCTGAACAACGGACCGGCGTGGGCCGGCCGGCGTCTGACCAGCCACTGGCCAGGGACGGCCCGGCGGTTCGCCGGGGAGCCGGCCGGGCGGCCGGCCGGGGCGCGCACGGGGGACAAAGGCCGTGTACCGGTCCGCCCCTGTGCGCTGTCGGTCCCATCAGGCAGCATGGCGTGCATGTCCGTACTCACGCGCGACGAAGCGCAGCTCCGAGCACAGTTCCTCGACGTCCACCAGTACACGGTCGATCTGGACCTCACGACCGGTGCGGAGACCTTCGACTCCCGTACCGCGATCCGCTTCACCGCGCGGGCCGACGGGGACACGTTCGTCGAGCTGAAGCCCGCCGAGCTGCGCAGCGTCACGCTCGACGGACACCCCCTCGACCCGGAGTCGCTCAGCGAGAACCGGCTGCCGCTGAGGAACCTCACCGCCGGAGAGCACGAGCTGCGCGTCGACGCGGCCATGCGCTACTCCCGCACCGGCGAGGGCATGCACCGCTTCACCGATCCCAGCGACGGCGAGACGTACGTCTACACGCAGCTGTTCATGGACGACGTCCAGCGCGTCTTCGCCGCCTTCGACCAGCCCGACCTCAAGGCCGTCTTCGAGGTCTCGGTCAAGGCGCCCGAGGGCTGGACCGTCCTCGCCAACGGCGTCACCGCCCGCCGCGACGACGGTGCCTGGCAGGCCGCGCCCACCCCGCTGATCTCCACCTACCTGGTCGCCGTCGCCGCCGGCCCCTGGCACTCGGTGCGCACCGAACACCGCGGACTGCCCTTCGCCCTCCACTGCCGCCGCTCGCTCGCACCCCACCTCGACACCGACGCCGACGAGATCCTCGACGTCACGCGCGCGTGCTTCGACCGCTACCACGAGAAGTTCCAGGAGCCGTACCCCTTCGACTCCTACGACCAGGCGTTCGTGCCCGAGTTCAACGCGGGCGCCATGGAGAACCCCGGCCTGGTCACCTTCCGCGACGACTTCGTCTACCGCTCCGCCGTCACCGACACCGAACGGCAGACCCGCGCCATGGTCATCGCGCACGAGATGGCCCACATGTGGTTCGGCGACCTCGTCACCCTCAAGTGGTGGGACGACATCTGGCTGAACGAGTCCTTCGCCGAGTACATGGGCTACCAGACCACCGCCGAGGCCACCCGGTTCACCGACCCGTGGACCGAGTTCGGCGTCACCCGCAAGGCCTGGGGCTACGACGCCGACCAGCGCCCCACCACCCACCCGGTCGCCCCCGAGGACGTCGACGACACGGCCTCCGCCCTGCTCAACTTCGACGGCATCTCCTACGCCAAGGGCGCCTCCGCGCTGCGCCAGCTGGCCGCCTGGCTCGGCGAGAAGGACTTCCTCGCCGGCATCAACACCCACTTCGAGCGGCACAAGTTCTCCAACGCCACCCTCGCCGACTTCATCGACTCCCTCGCCTCCGCCACCGACCGCGACGTGCACGCCTGGGCCGACAGCTGGCTGCGCACCACCGGCGTCGACACGCTCACCCCGGTGATCACCTCGGCCGGCGGCACCTGCGCCCTGACCGCCGACCGCGCGGGCAGCCGCCCGCACCGCCTCAGCGCCGGCCTGTACGACCACGACGTCGCCGACGAGGGCCGCCTGGTGCTGCGCGAGCGCGTCGACCTCGACGTCCCGCAGACCGCCCCGCAGCCCATCGGCAAGCGCCCCGCACTGGTCCTCCTCAACGACGGCGACATCACCTACGCCAAGGTCCGCTTCGACGCCGCCTCCTTCGAGACGGTCCGCACCGGACTGTCCGGCCTGCCCGACCCGCTCACCCGCGCGGTCGTCTGGAACGCCCTGCGGGACGCCGTCCGCGACGGCGCACTCCCGCCGGCCGCCTACCTGGACGCGGCGCGCGCCCACCTGCCGTACGAGACCGACCTGGCCGTCGCCCAGGGCGTCCTCGCCTTCGCGGCCGGCCAGCTCACCGAGCAGTACCTGACGCCCGAGGACCGCCCGGCCGCCCTGGCCACCCTCACCTCGCTCTGCCGCGACCTGCTGCGGCGCACCGAGGACGGCGACCACCCCGGCCTGCGGCTGATCGCCGTACGCCACCTTATCTCCGTGGCCGCCCACCCCGAGACCATCGCCGCCTGGCTCGCCGACGGCACGGTGCCCGGCGGTCCGGAACTCGACCCCGAGCTGCGCTGGCGCATCCTCGCCCGGCTCGCCGTGCTCGGGGCCACCGACGAGGACGCCATCGCCGCCGAGCTGGCGCGCGACCCCAGCGCCACCGGCCAGGAGGGTGCCGCCCGCTGCCGTGCCGCCCTGCCCGACCCGCAGGCCAAGCGCGCCGCCTGGGAGGCGATGTACTCCGGCGACGACCTGTCCAACTACCTCTTCACGGCCACCGCCCAGGGCTTCTGGCAGCCCGAACAGGCCGATCTGGTACGGGAGTACGTGCCGCGCTTCTACTCGGACGCGGTCGCGCTCGCCGCCCGCCGGGGCCCCGCCATCGCCGTCGCCGTCGGCCGCTGGTGCTTCCCGGCCCATGCCGTCGACGCCGAGAACCTGGCGCTCGGCGAGGCCTGCCTGCGCGACGGCGACCTCACCCCGGCGCTGCGCCGCACCCTCGCCGACCGCCTGGACGACCTGTCCCGGGCCCTGCGGGTACGGGCAGGGCAGCGGACGGAGTAGGTCCGAGGGCCTAGGGCGCGGCTGGTCCCCGCCGACGATGCGGGGACCGGCCGCCGTTCCTAGGCTCGTACGGTCAGTTGTCGACCCAGCCCCCGAAAGGCGGCACCGTGATCGTAGTGACCGGCGCGACCGGCAACGTCGGCCGAGCCCTCGTCGACCGTCTCCTCGCCGCGGGACAGCCCGTCCGGGCCCTGACCCGCGACCCCGAGCGGGCCGCGCTGCCCGAGAGGGCCGAGGTGGTGCGGTTCCGGCCGGACGACCCCGCCGCCCTGTTCACCGGCGCGACCAGCCTCTTCCTGTACGCGCTGCCCGACGCGGCCCCACTGCTCGACGCGGCCCGCGACCACGGCGTACGGCACGTCGTCCTGCTCTCCAGCGCCATCGTCCAGGAGGGCGCCGACGAGACCCACCCCATCCACGTCATGCACGCCACCGCCGAGCGGCAGATCCGCGACAGCGGGATCGCCTGGACCTTCCTGCGGCCCGGCGCCTTCGCCACCAACGCCCTCCAGTACGCCCCGCAGATCCGTGCCGGCGACACCGTCCGCGGCGTCTTCGCCGACGGGCTCTCCGCGCCCGTCCACGAGGACGACATCGCGGCGGTCGCCGAACGCGTCCTGCTCGACGACGGCCACGAGGGCGCCGTGCACCGGCTGACCGGGCCCGCCGCGCTGAGCAACGCCGAACAGGTCGCGGCGATCGGCGAGGCCCTCGGCCGCAAGCTGACGTTCGAGGAGACCGACCCGGCCGAAGCGGGCCCGGAGCTCTTCCCGCACGTGCCGCCGCAGATGCTCGAACGGCTGCTGCAGAGCTTCGCGGAGACCGTCGGCGTCCCCCCGGAGATCACCGGCACGGTGGAGCAGCTCACCGGCACTCCGGCCCGCACCTTCGCGCAGTGGGCCCGGGACCACGCCGACGACTTCCGCGCATAGGCCCCGAGCACCCCCAACGGCTCTTCCCGGCCCGGCAGTACACACTTTCGGGTTCCGTTCGCCTGGCATCCGGGACACAGGGCTCCCTTCCGGTACAAGCTGGAACTCCACCCCCAGCCGGAAGCCCGGGCCCGGAGGCCCGCCGGACGTCCCCCTGCCCGGAGGAGAGCCCATGAGCCTGCCGCCCCTCGCCTCCGGTCCGTCCGGCCCCGACGCCCTGCGCCCCCTGCTCGCCACCGTCCTCGACGCGCTCGCGGCCGGCGGCGCAGAGCGAGGCGGCCCCCTGCCCGCCGGCGGACCGGAGGCCGTCGCCGAACGCGTCGCCGACGCCCTCGGCGACGTCCTGCCGGACACCGGCGACCCGGACGCCCTGCGCACTCTCGTCCACCTCCTCGCCGCGGGCGCCGCCGATCCCGCCGACCCCCTGTGCGCGGCCCATCTGCACTGTCCGCCGCTCGCCGTGGCCACCGCCGCCGACCTCGCCGCGAGCGCCCTCAACCCCTCCCTCGACTCCTGGGACCAGGCCCCGGCCGCCTCCGCCCTGGAGTCCGCCGTCGCCCGCACCCTCGCCCGCACCGCCGGCCTCGCCGACGCCCTCGTCACCACCGGCGGCACCGAGTCCAACCAGCTCGCCCTGCTCCTCGCCCGTGAGGCGCACCGCGGTGTGCGCCTCGTCTGCGGCGCGAACGCCCACCACTCGCTGCCGCGCGCCGCCTGGCTGCTGGGCCTGCCCGACCCGGTCGTCCTCCCGACGCCCCACGGCACGCTGGACCCGGCCGCCCTCCACGAGGCCCTCACCACGCTCCCCGGCCCGCTGCTGGTCGCCGCCACCGCCGGCACCACCGACGCCGGCCTCATCGACCCGCTGCCCGAGATCGCCGGCCTGTGCACCGCCCACGGCGCCCGGCTGCACATCGACGCGGCCTACGGCGGCGGCCTCCTGTTCAGCGACCGGCACCGTGACAGACTCGCCGGCCTGGAAGCCGCCCACACCGTCACCCTCGACCTGCACAAACTCGGCTGGCAGCCCGTCGCCGCCGGACTCCTCGCCGTGGCCCGCCCGCACGAACTGGCCGCACTCCACCAGCGCGCGGACTACCTCAACGCCGACGACGACACCGAGGCCGGCCTCCCCGACCTGCTCGGCCGCTCCCTGCGCACCACCCGCCGCCCCGACATCCTGAAGATCGCCGTCACCCTGAAGACGCTGGGCCGCGGCGGCCTGGGCGCCCTGGTCGACCAGGTCTGCGCCCGCGCCCGCGAGTTCGCCGCCCTCATCCGCGAGCACCCCGGCTTCGAGCTGTACGACCGGCCCGTCATCAGCACCGTCCTGTTCCGCCCGGCCGGAGCCGACGACGACACCGTGGCCGCCGTACGCCGGGGCCTGCTGCACGAGGGCCGGGCCGTCCTCGGCCGCGCCCGGCTCGGCGGCCGGCTCTGGCTCAAGGCCACCGTCCTCAACCCCCACACCCGGCCGGACGACCTGTCCCAGCTGCTCAAACTCGCCGAACTCGCCGAAGGAAACACCCCCGGATGACCCACCCACCAAGCCACGAGCCCGCCTCCCCACGCGACCTGGTCGGCATCGGCATCGGCCCCTGCAACCTCTCCCTCGCCGCCCTCGCCCACCCCCTGCCCGAAGTCGACGCCGTCTTCTACGAGCAGCGCCCCGGCTTCGACTGGCACCCCGGGCTGCTCATCGAGGGCGCCACCGTGCAGGTGCCCTTCCTGGCCGACCTGGTGACCCTCGCCGACCCCACCAGCCCCTGGAGCTTCCTCAACTACCTCAAGGACCGCGAGCGGCTCTTCCCCTTCTACTTCGCCGAGCACTTCCACATCCAGCGCGCCGAGTACGACGCCTACTGCCGCTGGGTCGCCGAGGCACTCCCCGGGCTGCACTTCCGCCATCAGGTCGACGCCGTCCGCTGGAATCCCGAACGGGACGTGTTCGAGGTCGACTTCACCCAGCTCGACGCCGACGGCGAGGCCGAGGCCCTCGGCCGCACCCACACCCGCAACATCGTCCTCGGCATCGGCAGCGCCCCCTATGTGCCCGACCCCCTGCAGCCCCTCGTGGACGCCCCCGGCGTGCCCGTCGTCCACGCCGCCGACTACCTCGACCACCGCGACAGCATCCTCGCCGCCGGGCACGTCACCGTCGTCGGCTCCGGACAGTCCGGCGCCGAGGTCTTCCTGGACCTGCTCCGGCGCCGCCCGGCCGGCGGGGAGAGGCTGCACTGGATCGGCCGCACCGAGGCGTTCGCGCCGATGGAGTACTCCAAGCTGGGCCTGGAGCACTTCACCCCCGACTACACGCGCTACTTCCACGCCCTCCCCGAGCCCGTCCGCGACCGCTTGGTCGCCGCCCAGTGGCAGCTGCACAAGGGCATCGACACCGGCACCCTCGCCGCCATCCACGACGAGCTGTACCGCCGCACCCTGCACGGCGGCTGGCCCGACGCCGTCCTCACCCCCGGTGTCCGCGTCCGCACCGCGGGCCGGATCGCCACCACCCGGATCGAGCTGCACCTGGAACACCTCCAGCAGGGCAGCCGCTCCCGGCTCACCACCGACGCCGTCGTCCTCGCCACCGGCTACCGGGACCGCCCTCTCGGCCGCATCCTCGCCGGCCTCGACCCCTACATCCGCCGCGACAGCGGCGAGCGCCCCCGCATCGACCAGGAGTACCGCCTGGTCCTCGACCCCTCGGTCACCGGCGCGGTCTACGTCCAGAACGCCGAGCTGCACACGCACGGCGTCGGCGCCCCCGACCTGGGCATGGCCGCCTGGCGCAGCGCGACCATCCTCAACTCCCTCACCGGCAAGGAGCCGTACCCGCTGCCGCTCCGGACGGCGTTCACCTCGTTCGGCCTGGAGGAGCCCCCGGCCAGGGTGCCTGAGGCCAGACAGCTCACCCCGCTCGTCGACGGAAGGTGAGCGGCGGCGGGCGACCGGCCGAGGCCGGGCCTCTAGAAGACGGGCTTGCCGTCGCGCACCAGCTTCCAGTCCACCGACGCGAAGTCCTTCGGGTCCAGGACACCCTTCGCGGACACCCACTCCGCGATCCGGGTGCGGATCTCCGTCGATTCCGACCACAGCTCCTTCGCGGTGGCGACGTGCGGGAAGGCACCGCCGCCGTTCGCGCGGTAGTTGTTCACCGCGAGCACGAACTGCTGGGCGTCGTCCAGCGCGGCCCCGTCGAAGGTCAGGTTCCTGATCCGCGAACCGGCCGGCTGGGCGATGTCGATGTCGTACGACAGGCCCGAGACGTAGTCGTAGTTGTAGTCCGGGCGGCCGCCCGCGTTGGTCAGCTTCTCCACGTCGATCGTGGCGTCGGCTGCCGTCTGGACGTAGTACTCCGCCGAGTACTCCAGGTAGGCGCGCACCTGGGCGCCCGTCAGCAGCTTGGCGACCAGCGTGTTGTCGTAGACGTACAGGCTCGACAGGTCCCGGATGGTCACGTCCCCGGCCGGGATCTCCGAGGTCCGGGAGAACGGCGAGGCCTGGGCGATCACCGGCAGCGAGGCGTACGCGGTGCCCGCGAGCGCCGCCTTGACCACGTCCTCCTGGACCTTGGTGATCAGGTCGATGATCGGGGCGTCCTTGTAGCGGGCCTCGACGGTCGTCAGGGTCTCCGTCGCCCGGCCCACGACCTGGTTGACGTACGCGACGACCTTCTTGTGCTCGTCGGTGAGCAGCTTGGTGATCTTCGGGTCGTCGGCGACCGAGTTGGAGTTGCGCAGCGAGGCGGAGACCGACTCGACCTCCCAGCGGCCCTTGCGGAACACCAGCTCGATGTCGAAGAGGGTGAGCCGCTCGGCGTAGCACAGCGGCTCGGACAGTACGACCGTCCTGCCGGTCTGCTCGTTGACGACCTTCAGCTCCGGGATCTCCACGTGCGCGTGGCCGACCAGGATCGCGTCGACACCCGGCACCTGCCGGGCCACGTTGGCCGCCGCGTTCTCCACGTACGGCACCTGGTCGCCGTAGGACGAGGTGCCCGATGTACCCGAGTGCGCCGAGACGACGACGACGTCGGCGCCCATGGACTTCAGCTTCGGCACCCACTTCGCGGCCTGCTCCTCCAGCCCCGGGAAGGCCAGCTTGCCCTGGACGTAGGCCTTGTCCCAGATCGCGATGCCCGGGTTGGTCAGACCGAGGACGGCGACCTTGACCGGCTTGGCGCCCGGCACGTGGAACGTCTTCATGAAGTACGGCGGGAAGGCGGGCTTCAGCGTCTTCGCGTCCACGGCGTTGGCGCCGAGCAGCGGGAAGTCGAGCTGGTCCTCGAACTTCCGCAGGGTCTCGATGCCGTAGTTGAACTCGTGGTTGCCGAGGGCCGCCGCGTCGTAGCCGATCGCGTTCATCGCCTGCGCCATCGGGTGCACCGGGCCGCCCTTGGCGGTGATCGGGTCGACCTTGGCGTAGTAGTAGGTGAGCGGGGTGCCCTGGATGGTGTCACCGGCGTCCAGCAGCAGGGTGTTGCACCGGCCCTTCTCCCTGCGCACCTGCTCGACCAGGGTGGAGATCCGGGCGAGGCCCATGGCGTTGCCCGCCTTGTCGGCGTATTCCGCGTCCTTGAAGTAGTCCCAGTTGAAGACGTGGCCGTGCAGGTCGGTGGTGCCCATGACGGTCAGGGCGTACCGCTTCACGGGGTGCCCGGGCTTCTTCGCCTCCGCCGCCTCGGCCGCCGGGGCCGCCGCCGCGCCGGCGATCGCCACTCCCGCTCCGGTGACGGCGGATTTCTTCAGGAACTTCCGGCGGTTCAGCGGCATGTCTCTCGGTCTCCTTGGCGAATGGTCAACAACGCGCGTAGATTCTGACCTGAGCATGACTTCCGAGAACAGGTCCGGGAGGTTGCGATCTGGTGACCATCGCTCATAGGAGCGAAGCGCCGCACAATTCAACAGTTGTCAATAAGCCTTTGCCCAAAGTCTGTTGAGTAGTCATGCGACGCCAATTCTCTACCCGCGGGTAAGGCCTAGGCTCGACCCATGCGCCGAGCAAAGATCGTCTGCACTCTGGGGCCCGCCACCGACTCGTACGACCAGATCAAGGCACTGGTCGAGGCCGGAATGGACATCGCCCGGTTCAACCTCAGCCACGGCACCCACGCCGAGCACGAGGAGCGGTACCAGCGCGTACGGAAGGCGGCCGATGAAACCGGCCGCAGCGTCGGTGTCCTCGCCGACCTTCAGGGTCCGAAGATCCGGCTCGGCCGCTTCACCGAGGGACCCGTACTCCTTGAACGCGACGACACCTTCACCATCACCGTGGAGGACGGCGCCGAGGGCGACCGCCACCAGTGCGGCACCACCTACGCCGGTCTCGCCGCCGACGTCACGCCGGGCGAGCGCATCCTCGTCGACGACGGCAAGGTCTGTCTGGAGGTCACCGCCGTCGACGGCCCCCGCGTCCGCACCCGGGTCCTCGAAGGCGGAGTCATCTCCGACCACAAGGGCCTGAACCTCCCCGGCGTCGCCGTCTCCGTCCCCGCCCTCTCCAAGAAGGACGAGGACGACCTGCGCTGGGCACTGCGCACCGGCTTCGACGTGATCGCCCTGTCCTTCGTCCGCAGCGGCGACGACGCCGCCGACGTGCACCGGATCATGGCCGAGCAGGGCCGACGCCTCCCGGTGATCGCCAAGGTCGAGAAGCCGCAGGCGGTGCAGAACCTCGACGGCATCGTCGCCGCCTTCGACGGGCTGATGGTCGCGCGCGGGGACCTGGGCGTCGAGATGCCGCTGGAGCAGGTCCCGATCGTCCAGAAACGCGCGATCAAGCTCGCCAGGCGCAACGCCAAGCCCGTGATCGTCGCCACCCAGATGCTCGACTCGATGATCGAGAACTCCCGGCCCACCCGCGCGGAGGCCTCCGACGTCGCCAACGCGGTCCTCGACGGCACGGACGCGGTGATGCTCTCCGGTGAGACCAGCGTCGGCAAGTACCCGGTCGAGACCGTACGCACCATGGCGAAGATCGTCGCGGCGGCGGAACAGGACATGCTCGCGGCGGGCCTGCCCCCGCTGACCGAGCGCAACAAGCCCCGCACCCAGGGCGGCGCGGTCGCCCGGGCCGCCGCCGAGATGGGCGACTTCCTCGGCGCGAAGTTCCTCGTCGCGTTCACCCAGTCCGGGGACACCGCCCGCCGGCTCTCCCGCTACCGCTCGCCCATCCCGCTCCTCGCCTTCACCCCCGAGCCGGCCACCCGTTCCCAGCTCAGCCTCACCTGGGGCGCGGAGACCTTCCTCGGCCCGCACGTGGACTCCACGGACGCCATGGTCGACCAGGTGGACGAACTGCTCCTGAAGTACGGCCGCTGCCGGAAGGGGGACGTCGTGGTCATCACGGCCGGCTCCCCGCCCGGCGTCTCCGGCTCGACCAACATGGTCCGGGTCCACCACATCGGGGAGGACGACAGCCCGAAGTGACGACATGAGCGCACGGCGTGTCCGATCGCGCCCGTGAACAGCCAAAAGCGGAGGATCACACGCGGGTGATCCTCCGCTTCGCAGAGTGCCGGGTGCGGGACTCGAACCCGCACGTCCTTTCGGACAGATGTGTTTGAGACATCAGCGTCTGCCTGTTCCGCCAACCCGGCGCGGCACTTCCGGGAGTGTACCGGTTCACCGCCGCTCACCGCAGCTAGGTACCCTGCTGGAAGCAGTGCCTGCCCTGGACCAAGGAGCCTCCGTGACCGCCCCCGAGTCGCCCCAGCCCGCAGACGTGTCCGACGACGACAAGTCGCACGTTCCTCCGCTGACGACCCGTGTCGTCATCGCCGAGGACGAGGCACTGATCCGGCTCGACCTGAAAGAGATGCTGGAGGAGGAGGGGTACACGGTCGTCGGCGAGGCCGGGGACGGTGAGCAGGCCGTCGAGCTGGCCCGCGAGCACAAGCCGGACCTGGTCATCCTGGACGTGAAGATGCCCAAGCTGGACGGCATCTCCGCGGCCGAGAAGATCGCCGAGGAGTCCATCGCGCCGGTCCTGATGCTCACCGCCTTCTCGCAGCGCGACCTCGTGGAGCGGGCCCGGGACGCCGGTGCCATGGCGTACCTGGTGAAGCCGTTCAGCAAGAGCGACGTCGTCCCGGCGATCGAGATGGCCGTCTCGCGGTTCACCGAGCTGAAGCAGCTGGAGAAGGAGGTCGCCGACCTCAGCCAGCGGCTGGAGACCCGCAAGCTGGTCGACCGCGCGAAGTCCATCCTCCAGACCGAGTACGGCCTGACCGAGCCGGCCGCGTTCCGCTGGATCCAGAAGACCTCGATGGACCGCCGCATGTCGATGCAGCAGGTCGCGGAGGCGGTCATCGCGGACAGCGAGGAGAAGAAGGCGGCCAAGAAGGGCTGAGACCTCTCGTACGACGAGGCCCGCGTCCCGGAGAAGGGGGCGCGGGCCTCGTCGTCGTGCACGGAGGGGTCAGTCCTCTCCGAGGTACGCCTTGCGGACGGACTCGTCGTGCAGCAGGTCCTGTCCCGTTCCCGACAGGACGATGTTGCCGACCTCCATGACATGGCCCTGGTCGGCGAGGGAGAGCGCCGCCTGGGCGTTCTGCTCGACGAGCAGGATCGTGGTGCCCTGGGCCTTCAGCTCGACGATCGTCGCCATGATCTTCTGCATCATGATCGGCGACAGACCCATCGACGGCTCGTCCAGCATCAGCAGCTTCGGCTGGGACATCAGCGCCCTGCCCATCGCCAGCATCTGCTGCTCACCGCCCGAGAGGGTGCCCGCGGCCTGCTTGCGCCGCTCCCCGAGGATGGGGAAGAGGTCGTAGGCGCGCTGGATGTCCTTCTCGATGCCGGGCTTGTCGTTGCGCAGGAACGCGCCGAGGCGCAGGTTGTCCTCGATGCTCATGCGCGGGAAGATGTGCCGCCCCTCGGGGGAGTGGGCGAGGCCCAGGGAGACCACCTGGTGGGCGGGGACCTTCTTCAGCGACCTGCCGTTGAACCTGATCTGTCCGCCGACCGGCTTGAGCAGCCCGGACAGGGTGCGCAGGGTGGTGGTCTTGCCGGCGCCGTTGGTGCCGATGAGGGTGACGACCTGACCGGCCTCGACCTTGAAGGAGATGCCCTTGACGGCCTCGATCTTGCCGTAGGCGACCCTCAGGTCCTCGACTTCGAGCAGTGCGGTCATCGGTCGTTCTCCTTGCCGGTCGCGGCGTCGGTCGCGGCGTCGGTCGTGCTGTCCGTGCCCCCGGCAGGGGCGTCCGCGTCCTCGGCCGAGGTGTCCGTGCCCCCGGCCGGGGCGTCCGTGCCGTCGGCAGGGGTGTCCGTCGCCTCGGCAGCGGTGTCCGTTTCCCCGGCCGAGCCCTCGGCCGGAGCGGCGGCGTCCGAGGCCGGAGTGTCGGTGGCCGCCTGGGCCGTGGCCCCGGCGTGTGCCTCGGCGGCCTCCACCTCGGCCACCTCCTCGGCGCCGGGCGCGTCCTCGAAGGGCTCGCCGAGGTAGGCCGCGACCACGCGCTCGTCGCCCTGGACGGTCGCGCTGTCGCCCTCGATCAGCTTCTCGCCCTGCACGAGCACGGCCACGCGGTCGCACAGGTTGAAGATGAACCGCATGTCGTGCTCGATGACGAGGACGGCGATGCCCATGTCCCGGATGGCGAAGACCAGTTCCTCGGTGGTCCGGGTCTCCTGCGGGTTCATGCCGGCCGTCGGTTCGTCGAGCAGCAGCAGGCCGGGTTCGCTGGCCAGGGCGCGGGCGATCTCCAGTTTGCGCTGCTCGCCGTAGGGGAGGTTGCGGGCGAGGTGCTCAGCCTTGTGGTCCAGGCCGACGAAGCGGAGCAGTTCCATCGCCCGGTCCTTCGAGGCCTTCTCGGCCTTGTGGAAGCCGGGGCCGCGCAGGACGGCCGACCAGAAGCCCTCCTTGGTGCGGGTGTGCCGGCCGACGAGCACGTTCTCCAGGACGGTCATGTTGGCGAACAGCCGGATGTTCTGGAAGGTGCGCGCGATACCGGCCGCGGTGACCTTGAAGGACTTGGGAGGCAGGACGGTGCCCTTGTAGCGGACCTCGCCCTCGGTGGGGACGTACAGGCCGGTCAGGCAGTTGAAGAAGGTCGTCTTTCCGGCGCCGTTGGGGCCGATGAGGCCGACGATCTCGCCGGCGCCGACGGTGAGGTCGACGCCGCGCACGGCGGTCAGGCCGCCGAAGCGCATGGTCACGCCGCGGGCGTCGAGGACGGTTTCGCCGGGCACGGCGGCGCCGGGGGCGGTGTCCTGGGTGGTGGTGTCGGTGGTCATGGTGGTCAGGCCCCCGCCTTCGTCAGGAGGGTGGGTGCTTCCGCCTCTTCGTGGAATTCGAGCTGGCGGCGGCGGTTGGGGATGAGGCCCTCGGGGCGGAAGCGCATCAGCAGGACGAGCGCGAGACCGAAGGCGAAGAGCTGGTAGTTGCCCAGGAACTGGAGCTTGTTCGGGATGAGGAAGAGCAGGGCCGCGCCGATCAGCGGACCGCTGATGGTGCCCATGCCGCCGAGGACGACCG
The DNA here is from genome assembly GCF_055639035.1 of Streptomyces sp. NPDC107654. Taxonomy (NCBI): domain Bacteria; kingdom Bacillati; phylum Actinomycetota; class Actinomycetes; order Kitasatosporales; family Streptomycetaceae; genus Streptomyces; species Streptomyces sp. NPDC107654. The sequence continues at coordinate 59,453 of NZ_JBVKBI010000001.1, read as the reverse complement.
CGGCGAGCAGGAAGGCGGAGTTGGGCGGGATGGGGCCGGCGAACAGGTACTGCTCGGGCGTCACGGTGTAGGTGACGTGGGCCTGGACGGTGCCCGCGAGTCCGGCGAGGGAGGCGCCGACGGCGAAGGCGATGAGCTTGACCCGGAAGCCGTTGATGCCCATGGCGAGCGCGGCGGTCTCGTCCTCGCGGATGGCCACCCAGGCGCGTCCGATGCGGGAGTTGCCGCTGCGGCGGAAGACCAGCACCACGACCGCGGTGATGATCAGCATGAGGAAGAAGTAGTTGGCGAACCGGCCGATGGTGAAGCCGCCCATGTCGTGCTGGGCGCCGAAGTCGAAGCCGAGGACGTCCAGGTTCGGGATCGAGGAGATGCCGTTGGAGCCGTTGGTGAGGTCGGGTCCGGAGGTGCCGTCGAGGTTGTTGGCCGTGATGCGGAAGATCTCACCGAAGCCGAGGGTGACGATGGCGAGGTAGTCGCCGCGCAGCCGGAGCGTCGGGGCGCCGATGAGCACGCCGAAGACCAGGGAGGCGGCGGCGCCGACGAGGACGGCGGCCCAGAACGGGAAGTGCACGTCGAACGGCGAGCTGGGGGAGCCGGACACCAGGGCCGCCGCGTAGGCGCCGACGCCGAGGAAGGCGACGTAACCGAGGTCGAGGAGACCGGCGAGGCCGACGACGATGTTCAGACCGAGGGCGACGGTGGCGAAGATGAGGATGTAGACGCCGAGGGTCGCGTACTGGTCGTTGGTCTGGGTGAAGGGGAACAGCGCCGCCGCGACGAAGGCGCCGCAGATGGTGATGTTGCTGTGCCGGGAGGCGATCTGCGAGGCGCGGGCGATCAGTCCGGCCTTGTTGAGCGCGGCGAAGCCGAAGCCGGCGGTGATCAGGAAGCCGATGAACAGCTCGTCGTACTCGGTGCCGATGCCGTAGGTGAAGACGACCAGGCCGAGCGCGAGCATCGCGACGATGACCAGGATCTCGGCGTACGACGGGAGGGCGGGCGCGGGCTTGGGCGCGCCGGCGGTGAAGACCGCCTTGGTGGTCTCCCACTTGTACGCGGCACCGTGCTTGAACTTCTCCCAGCCGGTGTCGTCCGGGTCGATCGGCTCGGGCTCGGGCCGCCGGAACGGCAGGGCCAGGGCGCCGGCGAGGGCGGCGAGGCTGGCGACGGCGACGAGGAAGCCACCGGGCTCCAGGTTGACGAGTCCGCCGAGGTCGACGGTGATCGCGAGGACCGTGTACCAGCTGGTGGCGAAGGTGGCCAGGGTCGCGAACCGCAGGGCCGCGTCGGGGCCGGCGGGTGTCAGCCAGCGAAGGCCCCGCACGCCGTAGGAGGCCAGCGCGAACAGGGTGGCGAGGGCCGCGCCGACGAGGACGAGGACCTGCAGGCCGCCCGGGTAGCCGTAGACGGTGAGGTCGCCGGGGAAGTCGGCGGTCCAGGTCCAGGCGAGGAAGGCGGAGACGATCGTCAGCGCGCTGCCGCCGAGGGCGAGGGCGCGGGCCGCCTTCTCCGGCAGCGGCAGCAGGCCGGAGGGGGCGTCGGCCGTGCGGGCGCCGGAGGTCTCGGATGCGGTGGTCTGTGTGGTCATCGGTCTCACGCCCTGTCCGCGACGCGCTCGCCGAGCAGGCCCTGCGGCCTGAACAGCAGTACGAGGATGAGGAGTACGAAGGCCCAGACGTCGGCCCAGGACTGGCTGCCGAACTTGTCCATGCCCGGGATGTCGGCGATGTAGGCGGTGGCCAGGGTCTCGGCCACGCCGAGGACCACGCCGCCGATCATGGCTCCGTAGATGTTGCCGATACCGCCGAGGACGGCCGCGGTGAACGCCTTCAGACCGAGGATGAAGCCCATGCGGAAGTTGATCTCGCCGTACTTCAGGCCGTAGGCGACGGCCCCGACGGCGGCGAACGCGGCGCCGAGCGCGAACGCGATCACGATGATGCGGTCGGTGTTGACGCCCATCAGCTTGGCGGTGTCCGGGTCCTGCGCGGTGGCCTGCATGCCGCGGCCGGTGCGGGTCTTCATCACGAACCAGGCGAGGACCGCCATGCTGATCGGGGCCGCGACGACGAGGAAGATGTCACCGGTCTGGATGGTGACGCTGCCGATCTCGAAGGGGCCGCCCGCGATCTGCGGGAAGGTGCGCGCGGACTTCGCCTCCGGGTACCAGGCCCACACCGCCTGCTGGAGGGCGAGGGAGAGGCCGATGGCGGTGATCAGGGGCGCGAGGCGCGGGGCGGTGCGCAGGGGCCGGTAGGCGAACCGTTCCGCCCCGACGGCGATGGCGACGGCGACGATGACGGCACCGATGATCATCAGCGGTAGCGCGATCCACATGCTGGTGCCGCCGGGGAGCCAGAGCCAGACCGTGAGAGCGCCGAACGCTCCCGTCATGAATATCTCGCCGTGGGCGAAGTTGATGAGCTGGACAATGCCGTAGACCATTGTGTAGCCGATGGCGACCAGCCCGTACATGGATCCTAGGAGCAGGCCGTTGACCAGCTGCTGCGGCAGTTCGTTCACCGCATGTCCTCCGAGACGTTCGGAAAGTGCGAGGGATGTGGCCGGATGCGAGTCCGCGCGGGGCGCCAGTGGAACAGCGCCCCGCGCGGCTCGTGAGTGGGTCAGGCGTGGATCAGCCGGTGTAGGTACCGGACTTGACGGGAACCCAGGCACCGTTCTTCACGGCGTACACGGTGAGCTGCTTGTTGGTGGCGTCGCCGTACTCGTCGAAGGAGACCTTGCCGGTCACGCCGTCGAAGGACACGCTCTGCATGGCCTCGGTGACCTTGGCGCGGGCGTCGGAGGGCAGCTTGCCGCCGTTGGCGTCGGCGACCTTCTTCACGGCCTCGATGATCGCCCAGGCGGAGTCGTAGGCGTAACCGCCGTAGGCCGAGTACTCCTCCTTGTAGCCGCCGGCCTTGTAGTCGGCCACGAACTGCTTGGCGGAGGGCAGGTCCTCGACCGGGGCGCCGACGGAGGTGGCCAGGTCGCCGGTGGCCTCGGCGCCCGCCAGCTTCATGAACGTGTCGTCCTTGATGCCGTCACCGCCGACCAACGGGATCTTGGCACCGGCGGCCTTGATCTGCTTGCTGAGCGGGCCGGCCTGCGGGTACTCGCCGCCGTAGTAGATGACCTGGGCGCCCGAGTTCTTCACCTTGGTGGCGATCGCGGAGAAGTCCTTGGCGTCGGGGTTGATGTGCTCGGTGCCGACCACCTTGCCGCCGAGCTTCTTGAACTCCTCGGTGAAGGTCGCGGCGAGGCCGGAACCGTAGGTCTTCTTGTCGTCGATGACGAAGACCTTCTTCTTCTTGGCGGTGTTGAAGACGTACTGGGCGGCGAACGGGCCCTGGATGGCGTCCGTGGTCGCGGTGCGGAAGTACGCCTTGTACGGGCGGACCTTCTTGTTCTGCCAGTCCTGGCCCTGGGTCAGCGCCGGGCCGGTGTTGGCCGGGGAGACCTCGACCAGCTTGGCGTCGTCGAAGACCTTCTGCATCGACTCGGCGACCGAGGAGTTCAGCGGGCCGACGACACCGAGAACCTCCTGCTCGGAGACGAATTTCGAGGCGTTCTGCTGGCCGGCTGACGGTTGCGCCTGGTCGTCGAGGGCCTCGATCTTGAAGGTGACGCCCTTGACGAGCTTCTGGTCGTTGGCCTTCCGGACGGCGAGGTCGGCCGAGTTCTTGATGCCGAGGCCCATGGCGGACAGGTCGCCGGTCAGCGGGGAGTCGACGCCGATGACGACGGTGGTGCCGCCGCCGTTGCCGGAGTCCGAGCCCTTGTCGCCGCTGTCGCGCGAGCCGCAGGCGGTGAGGGTGAGCGCTCCCGCCGCCAGCGCGGCGGTGATGGCGATAAGCGAACGTTGACGCACGATCAGTCCTTTCCCCAGGCACAACCGCCTCCCCGTGGAAGCGGTCGAGTCGCGCGCCGCGCTGAATTGGACAATCCGAAGGCGCGGTGACTGGCCGTGACTCTAAGCGTGTGTAGGGAACGTGGAGGAGTGTCTGACCGAGGCTGTGACGCTCTTGTTATGACACGACGTAATGCAGAGCGGTACTGGGTGGGGTGGAAGGTGGAATTCAGGGGGATTCGCGCCGTCCACATTCTGAGAATGCGCAGGACTCGCCATGATCATCCCAGGCGTCTCGACCGTTTTGGTGATTACCGCGCCCTGTTGCCGCAAGCTGCTTCCACGGCGCGGGAGAGGTCCTGCGCGTAACGCCGGCCCGGGATGAAGCTCTGCTCCTGCATTGCGCGCGCATTACGCAGAGTTACGTCCAGGAAAGGGAGGCCGGCGTCCTTGGGGACTTTTCCGCATTCGGTCACGTGCATCGTTATGGTGATCTTGCGGGCCGAATCTGCCCGGATCCGGAGCGGAGTGGGTGGTTCCGTGGTCACGGACAGCCCCGCGTACGGCTGGATCACGCGGGTCACGGTGACCGGCGGCCCGGACGCCACGCCGACCAGGACGGCGAAGCTGAAACTGTGCGGCGGAGCGCCCGCCGGGGCGGCCCGGGCGTCGAGGTAGGTCACGTCCACCACCTGGACGGGGTACGGCACTTGAGGATGCGGGCGCCTCGCGTGCGGGGCCGGCTGGTGCGGGCGGGTGGCGTACAGGTAGCCGCCGCCCGAGAGGAGGACGGCCGTGGCGGCGAGGGCGGCGGCGATCCGCCGGTGGCGGGCGCACCAGGCGCCCACGGGCGCGGTGATGCCCTCCTCCCGCCGGCTCTCCCGCGCACACGTGCCCTCACCGGGCTCCGGCGGACCGATGCCGCTCATGTCCAGGGGCCTCCGCTCGGGGTCCCGTGGCGGTAGCGCTCGGCGCACGCCGTCCGCGCCTGACGGTCGATCAATTCATCTGCGGCGCCGCGTCCTTGGTGTCGCCTCACGGCCCGTGCGGCGTCCACGACTTCTCTCAGGATCTGGTACTGGCCGTGGGACAGTCCCATCGACTGGTAGTCGCCGTAGGTGTCGCCGTCGAGCACCTCGCGCGACCAGTAGGTGATGAGGCGGGCGCAGAGGTCGGCGTCGGATGGAGGGGTGGGGACGGGAGCCGGGGTGGGGGTGGAGGCAGGGGAGGAAGTGGGGGAGGAGGAGTGTGCGTGGGCGGGGGTACGGCTCGGCCCGTCACAGCCCGTTGCGTACAGCACGGCCGGCAACGCCAGCCAGAACACCAGGAACCTCACCCCTCGCCGGGGGCCTCCTCGCCGTCCCATGTGCCGAAGCTAAGGGGGAGGGAGGGCGAGGGGCAACGCTCCGGCGGACCCGGACCCGGACCCAACCCTGACCCGGACTCGGACCCGGGCTGGGCTTGTGGCGGACCGGGGCTCAAGACGCGGTGGATCGGGGCTCGTCCTGTCGCGGACCCGGGCTCGACTCGCGGTGGGCCCGCGCTTCTGGGGGCCAGAGCTCGGCTTCCCGGCCGGGGTTCAGCTCGCGGTCGGCTCCGTGGGGGCGCCGTCGCCCGGGCGTACGTCCCGGAGCAGGCAGGTCAGCCGGGCGGTGCAGACCCGGCGGTCCTCCTCGTCGCTGATCACGATCTCGTACGTCGCCGTCGACCGTCCCCGGTGCACCGGCGTGGCCACGCCCGTCACCAGGCCCGAGCGGACCCCGCGGTGGTGGGTGCAGTTCAGGTCCACCCCGACCGCGATCTTCGAGGCGCCGCCGTGCAGCATGGAGCCGACCGAGCCCAGGGTCTCCGCCAGCACCGCGGAGGCGCCGCCGTGCAGCAGGCCGTACGGCTGGGTGTTGCCCTCCACGGGCATGGTCCCGACGACCTTCTCCGCCGAGGCCTCCAGGATCTGCACCCCCATCCGCGTGCCCAGATGCCCGGCCGAGAACAGGGCGGGCAGGTCCACACCGAGCGACGCGTACTCGTCGATGACCTCCTGCGGGAACTTCACTCGCTGCTGCTCACCCATGGACCCGGCTCCGTTCGTCGTCAGCTGTCGGCTCACTGAGCAAACGCTCAGTCGGTCGCCGATTGTTCCAGACGGCTCTCCGGGGCCTCCGCGCGGTCTTCGGGCGCCTCGTCTCCGGGGGCGTGGCCCTCGAGTCGCACGACGACGGACTTGCTGGCCGGGGTGTTGCTGGTGTCGGCGGTGGCGTCCAGCGGCACCAGCACGTTCGTCTCGGGGTAGTACGCGGCCGCGCAGCCCCGGGCCGTCGGATACAGCACCACCCGGAAACCCGGCGCCCGCCGCTCCACCCCGTCCCGCCACTCGCTGACCAGGTCGACGTACGACCCGTCGGCGACACCGAGCGCGCGGGCGTCCTCCGGGTGCACCAGCACGACCCGGCGGCCGCCCGTGATGCCCCGGTAGCGGTCGTCGAGGCCGTAGATCGTGGTGTTGTACTGGTCGTGCGAGCGCAGGGTCTGCAAGAGCAGCCGGCCCTCGGGCAGCGTCGGGTACTCCACCGGGGCCGCCGTGAAGTTGGCCTTGCCCGTGGCCGTCGGGAAGCGGCGTTCGTCGCGCGGGGCGTGCGGCAGCGCGAAGCCGCCGGGGCGGGCCACGCGGGCGTTGAAGTCCTCGAAACCGGGGATCACGCGCGCGATGCGGTCCCGGATCGTGGCGTAGTCCTTCGCGAACTCCTCCCACGGCACGACACTGCGCTCGCCGAGCACCCGGCGCGCGAGGGAGCAGATGATGGCCGGCTCGGACCGCAACTGCGGGCCGGCCGGCTTCAGGCGCCCGCGCGAGGCGTGCACCATGCCCATGGAGTCCTCGACCGTCACGAACTGCTCACCGCTCGCCTGCTCATCGCGCTCGGTGCGGCCCAGGGTGGGCAGGATCAGCGCACGCGCGCCCGTGACCACGTGCGAACGGTTCAGCTTGGTCGACACGTGCACGGTCAGCCGGGCCCGGCGCATGGCGGCCTCGGTGACCTCGGTGTCGGGGGAGGCGGAGACGAAGTTGCCGCCCATGGCGAAGAACACCTTCGCCTCGCCGTCGCGCAGAGCGCGGATGGCCCGTACGACGTCGAAGCCGTGCTCGCGCGGCGGCGCGAACCCGAACTCCTTCTCCAGGGCGTCCAGGAAGGCCGGGGCGGGCCGCTCGAAGATGCCCATGGTGCGGTCGCCCTGGACGTTGCTGTGCCCGCGCACCGGGCACACACCCGCCCCCGGGCGGCCGATGTTGCCGCGCAGCAGCAGGAAGTTGACGACCTCGCGGATGGTCGGGACGGCATGCTTGTGCTGGGTGAGGCCCATGGCCCAGCAGACGATCGTCCGCCGCGACGCGAGGACCATGCCGAGGGCCCGCTCGATCTCCGCGCGCGTGAGCCCGGTCGCGGTCAGCGTCTCGTCCCAGTCGGCGGCGCGCGCGGCCTCGGCGAACTCCTCGAAGCCGTGCGTGTGCTCACGGACGAAGTCCTCGTCGACCGCGCCGTCCGCCTCCAGGATCAGCTTGTTGAGGAGCCGGAAGAGGGCCTGGTCGCCGCCGATGCGGATCTGGAGGAACAGATCGGTGAGGGCGGCTCCCTTGAGCATGCCCTGCGGGGTCTGCGGGTTCTTGAAGCGCTCCAGGCCCGCCTCGGGCAGCGGGTTGACGCTGATGACCTGCGCGCCGTTCGCCTTGGCCTTCTCCAGCGCGGAGAGCATGCGCGGATGGTTCGTGCCCGGGTTCTGTCCCGCGACGATGATCAGGTCGGCCTGGTACAGGTCCTCCAGCAGGACGCTGCCCTTGCCGATGCCGATGGTCTCGCTGAGCGCCGACCCGGACGACTCGTGGCACATGTTCGAGCAGTCCGGCAGGTTGTTCGTGCCCAGCTCGCGCGCGAAGAGCTGGTACAGGAACGCGGCCTCGTTGCTGGTGCGGCCCGAGGTGTAGAAGACGGCCTCGTCGGGGGAGCCCAGGGCGGCGATCTCCTCGGCGATGATGTCGAAGGCCCGCTCCCAGGAGACCGGCTCGTAGTGCGTGCCGCCCTCCGGGAGGTACACGGGGTGCGTGAGCCGGCCCTGCTGACCCAGCCAGTAGCCGCTGCGGCCGGACAGGTCCGCGACCGAGTGCGCGGCGAAGAACTCGGGCGTGACCCGGCGCAGGGTGGCCTCCTCCGCCACCGCCTTGGCGCCGTTCTCGCAGAACTCCGCCGCGTGCCGGTGGTCCGGCTCCGGCCAGGCGCAGCCCGGGCAGTCGAAGCCGTCCTTCTGGTTCACGCGCAGCAGGGTCAGGGCGGTGCGCCGCACACCCATCTGCCGCTGGGCGATGCGGAGGGTGTGCCCGATGGCCGGCAGCCCCGCCGCCGCGTGCTTCGGCTCCGCGACCTGCGGCGCGTCCTGAACCGGATCACCCTTGGGCGGCTTCGTCGCCATCGCACGGTCCCCTTCGACTGCGTGTGAGAAGTACGGTGCCGATCCTCCCACGCGTCACCGACAACGGTGCCGGTCGGGTTGACGGGGAGCGGGACCGACGCCTGGTCCCGGTCGGATCGCCTGGTTCCGGTCGGATCGGCGGGAGCCGGCCCGGTCGGTGGGAGCGGGACCCTCGCCTGGTTCGGTCGGGTCGGCGGGAGCGGTACCGCCGCCCGCTTCCCCGGTCGCCCGCCCGTTCCCGGCCGGGCCCGTGTGGCGGTGCTCACGCCCGCCGCGGGCGCGGGGCCCGGGTTGTCAGTGGCTCGTGGCAGGATCGGGGACGTGGCAGAGACAGCATCGAAGCAGACCGACAAGACCCCCGGCGGCACCCGTCCCCGGCTGATGCTCATGGACGGGCACTCGCTGGCCTACCGCGCGTTCTTCGCGCTGCCCGCGGAGAACTTCACGACCGCGACCGGCCAGCCGACGAACGCGATCTACGGTTTCGCGTCGATGCTGGCCAACACCCTGCGTGACGAGGCGCCCACGCACTTCGCGGTGGCCTTCGACGTCTCCCGCAAGACCTGGCGCTCCGAGCGGTTCACCGAGTACAAGGCGAACCGCTCCAAGACCCCGGACGAGTTCAAGGGCCAGGTCGAGCTGATCGGCGAGCTGCTCGACGCGATGCACGCCCCGCGCTTCGCCGTCGAGGGGTTCGAGGCGGACGACGTCATCGCCACCCTCGCCACCCAGGCCGAGGCCGAGGGCTTCGAGGTGCTGATCGTCACCGGCGACCGCGACTCCTTCCAGCTGGTCGCCGAGAACACCACGGTGCTCTACCCGACGAAGGGCGTCTCGGAGCTGACCCGGTTCACCCCGGAGAAGGTTTTCGAGAAGTACGGCTTGACGCCCGCCCAGTACCCGGACTTCGCCGCCCTGCGCGGCGACCCGTCCGACAACCTCCCCGGCATCCCCGGCGTCGGCGAGAAGACCGCCGCGAAGTGGATCAACCAGTTCGGCTCGTTCGCCGAGCTGGTCGAGCGGGTCGAGGAGGTCAAGGGCAAGGCCGGGCAGAACCTCCGGGACCACCTGGAGTCCGTCAAGCTCAACCGCCTCCTCACCGAGCTGGAGCGCCAGGTCGAGCTGCCGAAGACGGTCGCCGACCTGGAACGGGCCCCGTACGACCGCAAGGCCGTCGCGATGATCCTGGACACCCTGGAGATCCGCAACCCGTCCCTGCGCGAGCGGCTCTTCGCCGTCGACCCCGGCACGGAGGAGGCCGAGGTCACTCCCGTCACCACCGACGGCGTGGAGATCGACGGCAGGATCCTGCACACCGGCGAGCTGGCCCCCTGGCTCACCGCGCACGGGGCCGCGACCCTGGGCGTGGCCACCGTCGACACCTGGGGGCTGGGCACCGGCTCGGTCGCCGAGGTGGCCCTCGCCGAGGCCGGGGGAGCGGCGGTCTGGTTCGACCCGTCCGAGCTGGACGAGGCCGACGAGAACGCGTTCGCGGCCTGGCTGGCCGACGCGGACCGCCCCAAGGTGTTCCACAACGCCAAGGGCGCCATGCGCGTCTTCGCCGAGCACGGCTGGAGCGTCGAGGGCGTGCGCATGGACACCGCGCTCGCCGCCTACCTGGTCAAGCCCGGCCGCCGCTCCTTCGACCTGGACGCGCTGTCGATGGAGTACCTGCACCGCGAGCTGGCCCCCGCCGCCGCGGCCGACGGCCAGCTGGCCTTCGGTGCGGACGACGGCGCCGAGGCCGAGGCCCTGATGATCCAGGCCCGCGCCGTCCTGGACCTCGGCACGGCCTTCGAGGGCCGCCTTGAGGAGGTGGGCGCCGCCGACCTGCTCCGGGACATGGAGCTGCCCACGTCCGCGCTGCTCGCCCGCATGGAGCGGCACGGCATCGCGGCGGACCGGCCGCACCTCGAAGCGATGGAGCAGATGTTCGCGGGCGCGGTCCAGCAGGCCGTGAAGGAGGCGCACGCCGCGGCAGGCCACGAGTTCAACCTGGGCTCGCCCAAGCAGCTCCAGGAGGTCCTCTTCGGCGAGCTGGCGCTGCCGAAGACGAAGAAGACCAAGACCGGCTACACCACCGACGCCGACGCGCTGGCCTGGCTCGCCACCCAGACCGACAACGAGCTGCCGGTGATCATGCTCCGGCACCGGGAGCAGGCCAAGCTCCGGGTCACCGTCGAGGGCCTGATCAAGACCATCGCGGGCGACGGCCGTATCCACACCACCTTCAACCAGACGGTGGCCGCGACCGGCCGCCTCTCCTCCACGGACCCGAACCTCCAGAACATCCCGGTCCGCACGGACGAGGGCCGGGCGATCCGCCGGGGCTTCGTGGTCGGCGAGGGATTCGAGTCCCTGATGACCGCGGACTACAGCCAGATCGAACTGCGCGTGATGGCCCACCTCTCCGAGGACGAGGGCCTGATCCGGGCGTTCACCTCCGGCGAGGACCTGCACACCACCGCCGCCTCGCAGGTGTTCGGCGTCGAACCCGGCGCCGTGGACGCGGAGATGCGCCGCAAGATCAAGGCGATGTCGTACGGCCTCGCGTACGGCCTGTCCGCGTTCGGCCTCTCCCAGCAGCTGAACATCGAGGCGGCCGAGGCCCGCGCCCTGATGGACGCCTACTTCGAGCGTTTCGGCGGGGTGCGGGACTACCTGCGCCGAGCGGTCGACGAGGCCCGGGCCACGGGCTACACGGCGACGCTCTTCGGCCGCCGCCGGTACCTGCCCGACCTCAACAGCGACAACCGCCAGCGCCGCGAGGCGGCCGAGCGCATGGCCCTCAACGCGCCCATCCAGGGCACGGCGGCGGACATCGTGAAGATCGCCATGCTCAAGGTCGACAGCGCCCTGCGGGACGCGGACCTCAGGTCCCGCATGCTCCTCCAGGTCCACGACGAAATCGTCCTGGAGATCGCCCCCGGCGAGCGGGCGGCCGCCGAGGAGATCGTTCGCCGCGAGATGGCGGGCGCCGTGAACCTGCGGGCACCGCTGGACGTCTCGGTGGGCGTGGGCCCCGACTGGGAATCGGCAGCCCACTAGCAGCCTGCGGCGCGCGGGCGGAGCGGAGGGGGCCGGGCCGAGCGGGGGAGCACTGCACCCCGAGGCGAAGGCGGGCGCCGGCCGGACGAGGCCGACGCCCGCCCACGTTCCTCCCCGGCCCGGCCCCCCCTTTCTCCACCGCGACGGCTACCGACCCGCCGACGCACCCCTTAACCGCCGGTCCCCCCGGCACGGCTGGTGCACCCCGACCCCGCCGACGCCCCTGCACCGCCGGTCCATCATCAGACCGCCGGTCCATCCACAGACCGCCGGTCCATCCACACACCGCCACAGACCGCCGGTCCACCCGCACACCGCGGACCCTCCCCGGCAGCCGGCGCACCCTGGCACGGCCGACGCACCCCGACCCCGCCGACACACCCCGACTCCGCAGGCGCGCGGCACCGCCGGCGCACCCCGGTACCGCCGGTCCATCGCGGCACCGTCGGCCCACCCCAACCCCGTCCGCCCACCCCGGCGGCGCCGACCCCACCCCGACCAGCACGGCCCCGCTCCGACCAGCGCGCTCCCGTCACGCCCACACCGGCCCACCCGCGAAACGCCCGGAGGGCCGTCACTCTCGTGGCCCCCGTCAGAACGCCTCGCACCCCCCGCAGCCGCAACACTGCGGGCATGGGTATACGCATGCTCCACCGCCGGACGCCCGAGGCAGTCACCGGGGTCTGGGCGGTCACCGCCTCGGCGCAGGCACTGCCCGCCGCGCCGGTCCCGGCCCTCGCGGCCGGCGCAAGCACCGCCCGCATCCCGGCCGACCCGGCCACGGCCCTCCGCACCGCCACCGAACGGCTCCGCAGCGGTCTCACCGGTCGTACGGCCCGCATCCCCGACTGGCTCCGCAGCGGTGTCACCGGCCCTACGGCCCGCACCTCCGACTGGCTCCGCGGCAGACTCACCGGCCGTACGGCCCGCACCCCCGACTGGCGCCAGTGGACCGACCTGGCCCGCGGCTATCTCGCCCTCGTGCTCACCCTGGTCCCCAGAGCCCGCCCCCGGCCCACCCTGACGGTCTTCGTCGCCTCCCTCACCGAGCGACCGGCCGCCCCCGGCCGGCACCGGCAGGCTCGCCGGAACTCCCCGGGCCTGCCGGACTCCCCGGCTCCCCGGGATCAGCGGCCGGACGCCAGACCCTGACCCAGACGGCGTACAGCAGCAGCCCCAGGACCGTCCCCGCGCCCACACCGAAGCACAGGGTGGGCACCAGCTCCCACGGTCCCGCCGCCCTGCCCCGCGCCCGCCACCGCGCCGTCCGCTGCGCCGCCCCGGCCAGCGCACAGCCGCCGATCAGCGCGAGCCCCCACCACCGGTCCCGCACGGACAGCACCCGCACCCCCGCCGGCGCCCCGCCCGGCACCCGCCGCAGCGCGCGGACCACGAACACCGCGAGCACCACGGCACCCGCCGCCGACGACCCGTACTGCAACCAGGTGAACAGCGGCATGCCCCCGGGGCGCTCCCGTCCGATGGCCGGAACCAGTCGCGTCCCCCACCGGTCGTGGTGCGTGAACGCGTCCCACACCACATGGGTGAGCGCGCCGAGCACCGCGGAGCAGTACCACCACCCCGCCGACGCGGCTCGTACGCGCGCGCGTGGCGCACCGCAGCGCAACAGCGCGGCCGGCCGCCCCTGCCAGGCCAGCGGCAGCAGCGCGAGCAACGGCTCCCGGACCAGCAGCCACAGCCCCACGAGAGTCCACGCGATGAGCACGTCGACCGTGACGACACCGGTGAACGCGTGCGTGACCGCGCCGAACTCCATGCCGCCCGGCAGGACACCCGCCGCGTAATACGGCATGTCCGGCGCGCAGGACCCCGCGACGAGCACCGCCGGCACCAGCCGGCCCCGGCCCCGGCCGTCCCGGCGGACAGCGGGCAGCACGGCCGCCGCGTGACTGAGCGTGAACGGCAACAGAACCCCCGGGAGCGGTCGGCGGCCCGGATTCCGGCGCCGGTGATCAGCTCCGGCCAGTATGCGTGACCGCCGTCAGGGCGCGCGCACGACGACGACAGTTGGCCAACCGGTGAAAACGGGGCGCGAACGGGTGCCCGCTCCAAGCAAGTTGTCGTAGGGTCACCTGCGGCGCCGTGCCGCCGCACGGTCGTCCACACGTCCCACGCAGCGAAAAGCGAAACAGGGGCAACCAGATCAGCGGGTCAACCGTCACACCAGAGCGAGGCAGGCAGACGGAGAAGGACGCACGGACGTCCACGGGAGGGGTTTCACTCTATGGCGGCGCATTTCGGCAGGCGGCTGCGCAAGGGAGCGGCGACCACCGCCGTGGCCGCGGCAGCGGTCGCGGCTCTCTCGGCGTCCCAGGCTCCGGGAGCGACCGGCGAGGACCACGGCAGACAGGCGGCGGCCGGCGCCGCCGCCCCCGTTCCGGACGAGCCCGTCGCCGGCGACGCCACCGGCAACTCGCCCTACTACACGGACCTGCCGCCCCTGAAGAGCCCCAACCCCAGCCCCTCGTCCGGCAGCGGCACTCCCGTCGCCCGGGGCGTGGCGGAGGCCGGCATCCCGGCGACGGTCCTCGACGCCTACAAGAAGGCCGAGGCCGAACTGCGCTCCTCCAAGCCCGGCTGCAACCTGCCCTGGCAACTGCTCGCCGCCATCGGCAAGGTCGAGTCGGGCCACGCCCGCGGCGGCCGGGTCGACGCCGCCGGCACCACCGTGGGCCGGATCCTGGGCCCGCAGCTCGACGGCAACGGTTTCGCGCTCATCCCGGACACCGACCACGGCGCCTACGACGGCAACAGCACCTACGACCAGGCCGTCGGCCCCATGCAGTTCATCCCGTCCACCTGGGCCTGGGCGGGCCGCGACGGCAACGGGGACGGCCGGAAGGACCCCAACAACGTCTACGACGCCGCCCTCGCCGCGGGCCACTACCTGTGCCGCAACGACTGGGACCTGTCCACCGACAGCGGCCTGCACAGCGCGATCCTCAGCTACAACAACTCGCAGGACTACCTCGGCCTGGTCCTGAACTGGCTGGAGTACTACCGCAAGGGCAGCCACTCCATCCCCGACGGCACCGGCAGCGTCCCCGAGCACCGCAGCGACGGCGCATCCCACCACACCACGGCCCCGAAGCCCTCGGACCCGCCGAGCAAGCCGGACCCGAAACCCCACAAGCCCCACAAGCCCCGCGACCCCGGCAACGGCGGCGGCGACAACGGTGGCGGCGGGAACGGCAACGGTGACAACGGGGGCGGGGGCACCGGGACGCCCGACCCCAAGCCGCCGACGCCACCCGTCCCGCCGACGCCCCCGCAGACGCCCACCGACCTCGTGGACCACCTGCAGGGCGTGGGCACCGGAAAGCTCACCGCGACGGCCGGCGACGCCTTCACCGAGCCGGTCGGCGTCCGCGCCGAGACCAAGGTCGGCAAGTCCGTCGCCAAGGTCAGGATCCGGTTCACCGTCACCGGCGACACGGACGCCACTTTCGCGGGCGGCGAGACCGTCGCCACGGTCGTCACCGACGCCAAGGGCCTCGCGGTCGCCCCGGCGCTCCAGGCCGGCGAGAAGACCGGCGACTTCAAGGTCACCGCGGCCGTCGTGGGCCGCCCGGTCAAGGGCGTCGACTTCACCGCCACGGTCACCGCCCGCGCCGCAGACACCCTGGTCCGCACCAGCGACACCCCGCTGACCTGCACCCCGGGCGGGGAGTTCGCCGACCAGGTCCAGGTGAAGGCGACGTACAAGGGCGTCGCCGCGGACAAGGTCGCGGCCACCGCCACCCTGATCAAGTCCACGGCCGACGCCACGGAGAACGACAAGGGCCCCTCCTTCAAGGACGCCGACGGCAAGCCCGTCCGCACCCTCACCGGCCTCCTGACCGACGACAAGGGCCTGCTCACCCTGCCGAAGCTGTACGCGGACGACACCACCGGCACCTTCCTGCTCCGCGTCACCACCACGGGCGGAGCGACGCTCACGGTGGAGCTGAAGGTCGCCGCGGCCGACACCTCGGCGAGCCCGACCCCGAGCGAGACCGCCTCCTGACGCAGCCCGGCGAACCGGCGCACAGGGCGCCCCCTCCGCCCCGGCGGGGAGGGCGCCCTTCTTCGTGCGTGCACCGCTGTTCTCATCTCGCCCGCCCGTTGCTACGGTGCCGAAAACCTGACGTCCCATCAGGAGGCCGTCCGCCACAGCCAGGACAACGGCCGTCCGCAGGGAGGCCCGCATGCGCGCCCTGATCGCCGCCGCGACCGGTCTCGCCCTCGCGCTCGCCCTGGTCCTCACGATCAGCGCGCTGGGCGCCCCGTCGGGCCGGACGTCCCCCGAACCGCTGCTGACGACGGTCCCCGCGCACCCGTAGCCGTACCCGTCCAGGAGGAGGCCGGTATGCGCCGCACGGCAAGCCTGGTCCTGCTCGCCTGCGCCGTGTTCTGCGCGGCGCTGTCCCCGCTGCTGCGCTGGTACGCCTTCCCGCGCCTGGCCCGGATCCCCGCTAACCAGTACCAGGACATGGTCCTTGAGGCCCGCGACGCCACCCTCCTCGACTACGGCACCATGCGCGCGAAGAAGGTCCCGAAGGTCACCATCGTGCAGACCCTCAAGGGCGACGTGGAGGCCGCCGAGAGGATCGAGAGGACGGCGGGGCGGCCCGTCGTCGTCTGGGACAGCCTCTCCTACGTCCAGGGCCCCGACGGCAGGATGGTCTCCAAGGTCCCCGAACGCTACATCTTCGACGCCCACAGCCAGGACCCCGTCCACGCCACCGGCGAGATGGTCGACGGCGACCCGGTCAGGCGCGAGGGCATCGAGTTCAAGTGGCCCTTCCTGACGCGGAAACGGGACTACGAGTACTTCGACGCGCAGACCCGCACCACCAGCCCCATCCACTACCGGGGCACCCGCGCCTTCCGCGGACTGACCGTCTACTACTTCGAGCAGACCGTCCCCTGGACCAAGGTCCCCATGCCCCGGACCCTGCCCGTCCAGGGCGTCACCCCGGAGTCGGTCGCGAGGACCGGCACGACCCGCTGGTACACCACGGTCCGCAGGTTCTGGGTCGAACCCGTCACCGGGGCACCCGTCTACGGCGAGGAGATCCACCGCGAGGAGTTGCGCGGCGGCACCCTCCTCGGCGGTCGCGCCGAGGTCACCGCGTTCGCCGGGCACGTGAAGATGCGCGAGGACTACATCGAGCACACGGTCGCCCTGGTCAAGCACAACCGCACCCTCGTCCTGGCCCTCACCTCCTACGTCCCCCGGGGCTCCCTCGGCCTCGGCCTGCTCCTCCTCGCCCTCGCCCTCTGGCTGGAGGCCCGCGCCCGCCGCCCCCGGGAGCCCGCGCCCGAGCAGGCGGAGGAGCCCGCGCCGGTCAGCGCCTGAGCCGCGCGTTGGTGTGCCGCGTGGGCTCCGCGGTCGCCGGGTCCTCCGGCCACGGATGCTTCGGGTAGCGCCCGCGCAGCTCGGCCCGTACACCCCGGTAGCCGTCCTGCCAGAAGGAGGCGAGGTCGGCCGTGACGGCGGCGGGCCGCCCGGCGGGCGAGAGCAGGTGCACGAGCAGCGGCACGCCCGCGACGGCCGGCGTCTCCCGCAGCCCGAACATCTCCTGCAGCTTCACCGCGAGGACCGGCCGCTCGGGGTCCCGGTAGTCGATCCGGACCCTGGACCCGCTCGGCACGGTGATCCGCTCGGGCGCCAGCTCCTCCAGCCGGCCGGCCTCCCCGCTCGCCCAGGGCAGCAGCCGCGACAGTGCCTGTCCGGCGTCGATCCGGGACAGATCGGCCCGCCGCCGGGCCCTGCTCAGCTCCGGCTCCAGCCATTCGTCCACGCGCGCGTGGAGCGCCTCGTCCGACACCTCCGGCCACGGCTCCCCGAGGTGCGTCCGCAGGAAGGCCAGTCGCTGCCGCAGTCCCTCCGCCTCCGGCGACCAGCGCAGCAGCCCGAGCCCCTCCTCCCGCAGCCCGTCCAGCAGGGCGGCGCGTACGAGGGCGGGGTCGGCGTCCTTCAGCGGCCGCACGGCCAGCTCGATCGCCCCCAGCCGCTCGACGTGCCGGGCCACGACGTCCCCGCCTGCCCAGTGCACCTCGTCCCGCTCGGCGAGCAGCGCCCCGGCGGCGATCCGCGCCACCTCCTCGTCCACGGCCGCCCCTAGCCGCACACGCGCGTGCCCCTTCCCCGCGGGCCGGTCGGCGACGGCGACGACGATCCAGGGAGCCCCCCGCAGTGCCGACCCCTCGCCCAACTCGGCCCGCGTCCCGGACGCCATGAGATACGACCCCCCGTCCAGCTTGGCGACCCGCTCGGGAAACGCGAGACCGGCAACAACCCCGACAACCCGGTCACCCCCGCCGGCCCCGGCGCCGGCCCCGACCGGCCCGCCGTCTCCACCGGCCCCGGCGCCGAGGCGTACGAGGCCGTCACCCCCGCCGGCCCCCACGCCGCCCCTGGCGCGCGGACCCTCCCCGCTGGTCTTCGTGCCGACCTCGGTGCGCTGGCCCTCCCCTCCGGTCTCCGTGCCGAACCGGGCGCGCGGGTCCTTCCCGCCGGGACCGGCCCCGAGAACGGCCGACGTGCCGTTCCCGCCGAGCCCGGCGACCAGGGGTGCAAGGCCGCCCTCCCCGCCGGCGGTCTCCGCGCCGACCCCGGTGCGCTGGCCCTCCCCGCTGGTCTCCGTGCTGACCCCGGTGCACGACCCCCTCCCCCCGGACCTCCCCCCGGGCCCCGTGCCGAGCTCGGTGAGCCGGTCGGTTCCGTCGGGTCCGGCCCCGAGGATGGCCGACTCGTCGTCTTCGGTGCCTGGTCCGGCCTGGACGGCCGCTTCCGTCCGACGGTCATGGGCGGGCGGGTGGGCGAACTCCGTCGAAGCCCCCGCGGACCGCAGCCGCCGCACCTCCGCGGCCCATCGCGCGGCGTAGGCGTCACCCCCTCGCCGCGCACGACGCAACGCACCGGCAAGATCGTCCCCGTAGTCCCGCGGCACTTCCTCGGAGAGCAGAGCGACGACCTCCGCCCCTCGGCCACCCGTGTCCAGCAACGCCCGCCCCAGCCGCGGGTGCACTCCGAGCCGGCTCAGGCGCCCCCCGACCTCCGTGGCCCGGCCGGCGGAGTCCACCGCGCCCACCGCCGTCAGCGCGGAGCGCGCCGCCGTCATCGCCCCAGCCGGCGGCGGATCCAGCAAGGCCAGCCCGGAGGCGTCCGGATCACCCCAGCACGCCGCCTGGAGGGCGAACGCGGTCAGATCGGCCACCTTGATCTCCGGCGCCGGGAACGCCGGCAGCCGGCCGTCCTCGGCCTCAGCCCAGCACCGGTACACCGTCCCCGGCGCCTCACGCCCGGCCCGCCCCGCCCGCTGCCGCCCGGCCGCCCGCGACGCCCGTACGGTCGTCAGCCCGCTCAGCCCGCGCGCGTGATCCACCCGCGGTTCCCGCGCCAGCCCGGAGTCGACCACCACCCGCACCCCGGGGACGGTCAGCGACGACTCCGCCACGGACGTCGCCAGCACCACCCGGCGCCGCGCCCCGGGCGCCAGCACCGCGTCCTGCACCGCGGCCGGCGCCCGCCCGTGCACCTGGAGCACCTCGGCCCCGCCGAGATCCCCCAGCAGACCCGCCACGCGCGCGATCTCGCCCACGCCGGGCAGGAAGCACAGCACGTCCCCGTCCCGCTCGGCCAGCGCCCGCCGCACCACCGACGCCACGTGCGCCAGCAGCGCCGGATCCACCCGCATCCCGTGCGGCGGCCGTACCGGACGCGCCGGCGGAGCCCACACGACCTCCACCGGATGGGCCACACCGGCCGCCTCGACCACCGGCGCCCCGCCGAGCAGCCGCGCCCACCCCTCGGCGTCCGTGGTCGCCGACGCGGCCACCAGCCGCAGCTCCGGCCGCAGCGCCTGCCGTACGTCCCACAGGAACGCGGCCACCGTGTCCGCGTCCAGATGCCGCTCGTGGCACTCGTCGAGGACGACCACGTCCACCCCGGCCAGCTCCTGGTCACGCTGGAGCCGCTGCAGCAGGACACCCGTCGTCACGACCTCCACGCGCGTGTGCCGTCCCACGGACCGTTCGCCGCGCACGGTGAAGCCGACGCTCACGCCGGGCCGCTCGCCCAGCAGCCACGCCATGCGCCGGGCCGCCGCGCGCGCCGCGATCCGCCGAGGCTCGGCCACCACGACCCGCCGCGCGGCACCGCCGCCGACCAGTCCCGCGAGCACCAGCGGCACCAGCGTCGTTTTGCCGGTTCCGGGCGGCGCCACCAGGACGGCGGTGCCGTCACCCTCCAGGGCGTCGGTCAGGGCGGGCAGGGCGGAGCGCACGGGGAGCGCGTCCAGGGCGTCGTAGCGGATCACGTCCCCAGTGTCGTACGACGGCGGAAACCGCCTCCACGCGCGCGTGCCCGGCGGCAGGCCTCAGTCCCGCTCGCACACGAAGATCGCGGTACCCGGGATCAGGTTCCCGCGCAGCGGCGACCAGCCGCCCCACTCCGAGGTGTTCCAGACCGGCCACTCCGGCTCCACCAGGTCCACCAGCCGGAAACCCGCGGCCACGACGTCCCGCACCCGGTCGCCGACCGTCCTGTGGTGCTCCACGTACACCGCACGGCCCTCCTCGTCCTGCTCGACGTAGGGCGTGCGGTCGAAGTACGACGAGGAGACCGACAGCCCCTCCGGGCCGGGCTCGTCCGGGAACGCCCAGCGGATCGGATGCGTCACCGAGAACACGAACCGGCCGCCGGGCCGGAGCACCCGGCGCACCTCGCGCAGCACCAGCCGCGGGTCGGCGACGAACGGCAGCGCTCCGTACGCGGAGCACGCCAGGTCGAAGGAGCCGTCCGCGAACGGCAGCGCGCCGGCGTCGGCACAGACCAGCGGAAACGATCCGCCGATGCGCAGCGCGTGCTGCAGCTGGCGGTGCGAGAGGTCCAGCGCCACCGGCCGCGCGCCCTGGGCGGCCAGCCAGCGCGCGCACTGCGCCGCGCCCGCGCCGATCTCCAGGACCTCCTTGCCCTTCAGCTCCTCGACCGGGCCGAGCAGCTCCGCCTCCACCTCGTCCAGGCCTTCCGGGCCCCACACGAAGCGGTCGTCGCCGAGGAACGTGCCGTGCTCGGTCTGGTACTCGTCCGCGTTGCGGTCCCACCAGCCCCGGTTCGCCCGGGCGCTCTCCGTGACATCCGCGTCACGCCGGGTGGCCTGCGGCTCGAACCCCTCGAACCCGTCCGGTTCGTACGCTTCCGGCTCTTGGATGATCGGCTCCCTCGTCGTACTCTTCCGTCCACCGCCGGGGACCCGCGCGAGGGGATCCCGTGGGCCCGCGTGGCCTGTTGGGACGATTCTTCTGCCTGGAATGCGGTGATCCGCCCCGGGTGTGCGCCTTCGCGCATTGACCATGTCCGGCCGCCCCCGTATGCTACAAGTTGCGCTGCGGGCCTGCGCACCTCAGACGTAGCAGGCTGCGCTCGCATCTGTTGTATGTCCCCTCGGTTGTCGAGGCGCCATCACCAGTTCCTTGGTGGGCGCTTCCTTGGCTGTCCGGCTTCTGCAGAGCGAAACGGGCTCCCGGCGTAAGCAGTACCTACGACTTCAATGTCCGTACCGGAGCCCTTTCCCACATGACGAGCAGCACCGAGACCACCGCCACCACCCCGCAGGTAGCGGTCAACGACATCGGTAACGAGGAAGCCTTCCTCGCCGCGATCGACGAGACGATCAAGTACTTCAACGACGGCGACATCGTCGACGGCGTCATCGTGAAGGTCGACCGGGACGAGGTCCTGCTCGACATCGGTTACAAGACCGAAGGCGTTATCCCGAGCCGCGAGCTCTCGATCAAGCACGACGTCGACCCCAACGAGGTCGTCGCCGTCGGTGACGAGATCGAGGCCCTGGTCCTCCAGAAGGAGGACAAGGAAGGTCGCCTGATCCTCTCGAAGAAGCGCGCCCAGTACGAGCGTGCCTGGGGCACCATCGAGAAGATCAAGGAAGAGGACGGGATCGTCACCGGTACCGTCATCGAGGTCGTCAAGGGTGGTCTCATCCTCGACATCGGCCTCCGTGGCTTCCTCCCGGCCTCGCTGGTCGAGATGCGCCGCGTCCGCGACCTCCAGCCGTACGTCGGCAAGGAGCTCGAGGCCAAGATCATCGAGCTGGACAAGAACCGCAACAACGTGGTCCTGTCCCGCCGTGCCTGGCTGGAGCAGACCCAGTCCGAGGTCCGCCAGACGTTCCTCACGACCCTCCAGAAGGGTCAGGTCCGCTCCGGTGTGGTCTCCTCGATCGTCAACTTCGGTGCCTTCGTGGACCTGGGTGGCGTCGACGGTCTGGTCCACGTCTCCGAGCTGTCCTGGAAGCACATCGACCACCCGTCCGAGGTTGTCGAGGTCGGCCAGGAAGTCACCGTCGAGGTCCTCGACGTCGACATGGACCGCGAGCGCGTCTCCCTGTCGCTGAAGGCGACCCAGGAAGACCCGTGGCAGCAGTTCGCCCGCACCCACCAGATCGGCCAGGTCGTGCCCGGCAAGGTCACGAAGCTGGTTCCGTTCGGTGCGTTCGTCCGCGTGGACGAGGGCATCGAGGGTCTGGTCCACATCTCCGAGCTGGCCGAGCGCCACGTGGAGATCCCGGAGCAGGTCGTCCAGGTCAACGACGAGATCTTCGTCAAGGTCATCGACATCGACCTCGAGCGTCGTCGCATCAGCCTCTCGCTGAAGCAGGCCAACGAGTCCTTCGGTGCCGACCCGTCGGCGGTCGAGTTCGACCCGACCCTGTACGGCATGGCCGCGTCCTACGACGACCAGGGCAACTACATCTACCCCGAGGGCTTCGACCCCGAGACCAACGACTGGCTCGAGGGCTACGAGAAGCAGCGCGAGGAGTGGGAGCGCCAGTACGCCGAGGCGCAGTCCCGCTTCGAGCAGCACCAGCAGCAGGTCATCAAGTCCCGCGAGGCGGACGCCCAGGCCGCTGCCGAGGGTGGCGACACCGCGGGTGCGGCTCCGGTCACGGGTGGCGGTTCGTACTCCTCCGAGGGCGCCGACACCTCCGGTGCGCTGGCCTCGGACGAGGCGCTGGCCGCGCTGCGCGAGAAGCTGGCCGGCGGCCAGAGCTGATCGCCAGCCGTAAGGCTTAGCCGATAGTCGGCTGAGGGGCCGTACCTTTCGAGGTACGGCCCCTCGGTGTTTTCCGCGGTGCGGGGCTTCCGGGAGGCGGGCTCACGGACGGCGAGGGTTCGGGAGGGCGAGGTCGCCGGGCCGGGCCAGGGGGTGTTCGGGACACAGGGTGTTCCGGGCACAGGACGTTCGGGACACAGGACGTTCGGAGCGCCGGGTGTTCGGGACACAGGGTGTTCGGGGTACGAGCCAGGTGACGGGTCGTCACCATGAGGCGGAAGAGATCGCTGATCAGCGGCGTGTCGCGGGAATTCCGCTGTTCCAGGGCGCGTTGTCCATGAGGAACACGAGGAGGAGCGGTCACAGTGCTTGATCCGCAGGGTTTGTACGCATGGGAGCCGAAGGGCCTCGCCGTGGTCGACATGGCGCTCGCCCAGGAGTCGGCCGGCCTTGTCATGCTCTACCACTTCGACGGATACATCGACGCGGGTGAGACCGGCGACCAGATCGTCGACCGGCTGCTCGACTCACTGCCCCACCAGCTCGTGGCCCGGTTCGACCACGACCGGCTCGTGGACTACCGGGCCCGCCGGCCCCTGCTGACCTTCAAGCGGGACCGCTGGACCGACTACGAAACCCCGACCATCGAGGTCCGCCTCGTCCAGGACACCACCGGCGCCCCGTTCCTGCTGCTGTCCGGACCCGAGCCGGACGTGGAGTGGGAGCGCTTCGCGGCGGCGGTGCGGCAGATAGTGGAGCGGCTCGGCGTGCGCCTCTCCGTGAACTTCCACGGCATCCCCATGGGCGTCCCGCACACCCGCCCGGTGGGCCTGACCCCGCACGGCAACCGCACCGACCTGGTCCCCGGTCACCGCAGCCCCTTCGAGGAGGCACAGGTGCCCGGCAGCGCCGAGTCGCTGGTGGAGTACCGCCTCATGGAAGCCGGACACGACGTCCTGGGAGTCGCCGCCCACGTCCCGCACTACATCGCCCGGTCCCCGTACCCGGACGCCGCCCTGACCGTCCTGGAGGCCATCACGGCCGCCACCGGCCTGGTCCTGCCCGGCGTCGCCCACTCCCTGCGCACCGACGCGCACCGCACCCAGACCGAGATCGACCGGCAGATCCAGGAGGGCGACGAGGAGCTGACCGCGCTCGTCCAGGGCCTTGAGCACCAGTACGACGCCGCGGCCGGCGCCGACACCCGGGGCAACATGCTCGCCGAACCCGTGGAGATCCCCTCGGCCGACGAGATCGGGCAGGAGTTCGAGCGCTTCCTGGCGGAACGGGAGGGCGACAACTGACCTCCGCCGGTTCCGCCGCCGGAGCCAGGGCCTAAGCTTCCGCTCATGCTGACAGTGGGCCTGACCGGCGGGATCGGCGCCGGCAAGAGCGAGGTGTCGCGGCTGCTCGTGGAGCACGGGGCCGTGCTGATCGACGCGGACCGCATCGCGCGCGAGGTCGTGGCGCCCGGCACGCCCGGGCTCGCGGCCGTGGTCGACGCCTTCGGAGCCGAGGTCCTCGCCGCCGACGGCAGCCTGGACCGGCCCCGGCTCGGCTCGATCGTCTTCGCCGACCCCGAGAAGCTCGCCGTCCTGAACTCGATCGTGCACCCGCTGGTGGGCGCCCGCTCCCGCGAGCTGGAGAGCGCCGCGGCCGAGGACGCCGTCGTCGTCCACGACGTGCCCCTGCTCACGGAGAACGGTCTCGCCCCGCTCTACGACGTCGTGATCGTCGTCGACGCCGATCCCGAGACCCAGCTCGACCGGCTGGTGCGGCTGCGTGGGATGACCGAGGAGGACGCACGCGCGCGCATGGCCGCGCAGGCGACCCGCGAGCAGCGCAGGGAGATCGCGGACATTGTGATCGACAACGACGTACCCCTGGACGCCCTGAGGAAGCGCGTCGCCGAGGTGTGGAACGACCTCGTACGTCGGGCGCGGCAGGACACCCGGGACGCGGAATAGCTGTCCGCTCCGGGGCGTTGAAGCGGTCCAGCAAGGGAAGGACTCAGCCGTGCCCGAGACCAGCGGTTCCACCGGACGTACGCCGGAAACGCATGTCATCGACTTCCGTGCGGCCGAACAACTGCTCAACGCGCGGGACCCGCGGGGCGCGGTGAAGCTGCTCGACGGAGTCATCGCCGCGCACCCCGAGAACACCGCCGCCCGGCTGTTGCGCGCCCGCGCCTTCTTCGCGGCGGCGCAACTGCGGCCCGCCGAGCTGGAATTCACCATCGTGCTGGAGCGCGAACCGGACAACGCGTTCGCCCACTTCGCACTGGCCCGCACCTACGAGCGCCAGGGCCGCCCCGATCAGGCCAAGCGCCACTTCCGGCTCGCGGCGGCCCTCGATCCGAACCCGGAGTACCTGAAGGCGGCACGCTTCGACACCTGAGGGTGGGACGGGGGCGGTCGGGCGGCGCGGCGGGACGGGGGTGGCCTAGCGGTGCGGTGGGATGGCATGGCGTCCGGGCCGCCGCCGGGCCGACGGGTGTGCACGGCTCGCGGACCGGCCGCGCGGCGGATGCGCTGCGGCTCCCCGCCGTGCGGGGTGACCGACGGACGGGCAGCCGATCACCGTCGGCATCCGCATCCGCATCCGCATCCGCATCCGCGTCCGCATCGGCGTCGGCGCGGCGGATGCCTGCGGGCGGCGGTGCCAGGGGCGGAGACGGTGCCACGAATGATGCGAGGCCGGTTGCGGGGGCCGCGCGGCCCGCTGCCGGGGCCGTACGACCGGCGCCGGATACCGTCGGCCGGCGACGCACGGCCACGTACGGCGACGCATGGCGGCCGGCGGGCCGGTCACGGGCGGGGCGCTCGCTCGGCGGTCATGGATGACGGTGCCTCGGCGGCCCCGGATACGGCGGTCCGTCCTCCGGCGGCCGGTACGGCGGTACGTCGCGGCCCGGCTGGTAGTGCGGGCCCTGACGGATGTGCCGGAGGACCACGGCCATGTCGACGGTGACCAGCAGCCACAGCACCCCGCAGGCCGCCGCCCAGCCGGGGCGGCCCACCAGCGAGAACGCCACCGTGCCGAAGGCCGTCCAGAGCAGCCCCCACACACTCAGCCAGAACCGTGCCCGCAGCGCACTGCGCGCGGTCGCCGGTTCACTGCCCGTACGCATCCGGATCACCACTCCTCTCTCACAACGTACTCTCCCCTGGGGGGCCATGTGCTGCCGGACACCGACGAGCTGGCCGAGGTCCTGCTCGACCTCGCAGTACCTCACGAGGACATCAACGACCTCGTGCGGATGCGCCGCAGGGTGACGGACGATCCGGAGCTACGGCAGCTCCTGGAGGCGTCGGTCGGTCAGCTGGCCGGCGCGGTGGGCCGGCTCGGCGGTGAGGTCGACCTGCCCGAACTGGACTGGGCGTCGGGCCCTCTCCAGCGCTGCTTCCCCGCGTACGTGTTCGTCGCGACGCTGCCGTACACGCGCGCGTACCACCGCGAACGCGGCATCCCGGCCGACGTCTCCCGGCGCACCCTCGCCGACCTGGGGCGCAACATGGCCGCGCATCGCAGGCGGTACGGCCGGGCGGGGGTGCAGGCTCCGCGGTGGCTCACCCGCCACTTCTGCGGGGAGCTGTACCAGCTGGGGCGGCTGCAGTTCGAGCGGACGCGGCTACGCGAGCGGACGGCGGCCGCCCTCGCCCCGGCGGGGCTCGGGGTGGAGCCGGGTGCGCTCTGTCTGACCCTGCACATCCCCGACTTCCTCGGGCCGCTCTCCCCGGCAGCCTGCGACCGGTCCCTGACGCTGGCCCGGGACTTCTTCGCCCGGCACTATCCGGAGGAGCGGTTCGGGTTCGCGACCTGCCACTCCTGGCTGCTCGACGCCCAGCTCAAGGAGTACCTGGCCGCCGACTCCCGCATCCTCCGGTTCCAGGAGCGGTTCCGCATCGCCCGGCAGGACACGGAACCGGCCGACACCGAGCCCGTCCGGTTCGTCTTCGGGGACCCGGACCTGCCGGTCGCCCAGCTGCCCCGGCGCACGTCCGTGGAGCGGGCCATCGGTGACCACCTGCGGGCGGGAGGCCACTGGTACATCGGGCACGGATGGTTCCCGCTGCCGGAGAAATGACTCGGACGAGTGAACCAGGGCGGGAGGGGAACGGGCGTGCGGGGGCC
The DNA here is from genome assembly GCF_055639035.1 of Streptomyces sp. NPDC107654. Taxonomy (NCBI): domain Bacteria; kingdom Bacillati; phylum Actinomycetota; class Actinomycetes; order Kitasatosporales; family Streptomycetaceae; genus Streptomyces; species Streptomyces sp. NPDC107654. The sequence continues at coordinate 32,874 of NZ_JBVKBI010000001.1, read as the reverse complement.
GTCCGTTGAACGGGCATGACGGTGGAAATGCGTGAGGGATACGAGGGCACGGGGCCCGGTGCGATCACCCCGGACGGCTGCGCGGTCGAGCTGTACGCACGGCTGCCGGTCGGCGACGAACCGGACATCATCGCCGCGGCGGTACCGGCCGGGGCACACATCCTGGAACTGGGCAGCGGCGTGGGCCGGGTGACCCATCCCCTGCTGGAACGGGGCTTCACGGTCACGGCGGTGGACGAGTCCGCCGAGATGCTGGGCCGGGTCCGCGGAGCGCGCACGATACGCGGCCCCATCGAAGACCTCGATTTGGGCGAAGTGTTCGACGTGGTGATGCTCGCGTCCTTCCTGGTGCACGCCGGTGACGAGGAGGTGCGCAGGGGCCTGCTGCGCACCTGCGCCCGGCACGTCGCGGACGGCGGCTGCGTGCTCATCCAGCGGGAGGGTCCGGACTACCACACGAACGTGCCCAGGGAGCGGGTGGACCCGAGCGGCTTCACCGTGCGGATCGCCTCCGTGGAGCCGGCCGGGGAGGGGGTGAACTCGGTCCACGCGGAGTACGTGTTCCCGGACGCGGTCTGGACCCAGACGTTCCTGACCAGAACCCTGACGAGGGAGCAGTTCGAGTCGGCGCTGGCGGAGGCGGGGCTGGAGGTGGACGCGTATCTGACACCGGACGGGATGTGGGTGAGGGCGGTGCCGATGGCGTAGGGGCGCGCGCTCGTTCGTATCGCGCCGACGGCCGGCGACAGGAAGTGGTGGGCTGACTGCAGGTCGGCGGCGGAGCGCCGGTTCATCGCCCGCGGGACCGCCCACCGGAACCACCGGCCCCTGGACCAGCGGCCCCGAAGCCACCGTGACCACCGGAGCCATGGTGACCACCCATGCCACGGCGGCCACCGGAACCGCCGGAACCGCGTCGTCCACCGCGTCCGCCTCGATCTCCGGACCCACGAGCCGCGCCGGGTCCATCAGCAGCGCCGGATTCATCAGCCGCGCCGGACGCATCAGCCGCGCCGGACCCAGCAGGCCCGCCGGATGCGCCACGGCCTCCCGACCTGGTGGAGCCGCTCGGGCCGCTGAAACCGGGGAGGCCGGCGAAGCCGGTGGGGGTGCCGGGGCCGGCGAGGCCGCGGAGGCGTTCCAGCTCGCGGCGGTCCCGCTTGGTGGGGCGGCCGGTGCCGCGGTCGCGCAGACCGACGGAGGCGACGGCCTCGCGAGGCGGGGGCGGAGGGGAGTTGTCGATGTAGCACTGGACGGCCACGGGAGCGCCGACCCGCTTGCGGATCAGGCGCTTGACGATCACGACCCGTTCCCGGCCCTCGTGCCGAAGCCGTACCTCGTCGCCGATGCGCACGGAGTGGGCGGGCTTCACCCGCTCGCCGTTCACGTGCACATGCCCGCCCCGGCAGGCGGCGGCGCCGAGGGAGCGGGTCTTGACCAGGCGGACGGCCCAGATCCAGCTGTCGATGCGGACGGTCTCGCCGTTGGCGGGACCGGCGGCCTCGGCGGCGGCCACCGCTGCGGCGATCTCGGGGGCGAGCGGCTGGTCGGCGGGGCTCGTGCCACCCGGCGTGCCGGTTCCCCCGCCGGTCGCACGGTCCACGTTCTCGTCCGCATCCTCGGAAGCCATGCCCCGACCTTAACGCCCCGGGGCCACCGACCCGGAAGCGTTTTCGCGGCAGCCGCCAGGCCCACGTCCGTCCCCACCGCCCGCACCCGTACAGGGGTCGACCACCCCCGGGGCATACCGTGGCCGTATGGACGACAGCAGTGCCCTGGCCCGGCTGGACCGGCGCGTCGCCGACTGCCGGGCCTGCCCCCGGTTGGTCGAATGGCGTGAGGAGGTGGCCCGTACGAAGCGGGCCGCGTTCGCCGACTGGACGTACTGGGGGCGGCCGGTGCCCGGCTTCGGTCCGGCCGACGCCAGGCTGGCGATCATCGGGCTGGCCCCGGCGGCGCACGGCGGGAACCGTACCGGCCGCATGTTCACCGGCGACCGTTCGGGAGACGTGCTGTACCAGGCGCTGTACGACGTGGGGCTCGCCTCGCAGCCCACCTCCGTCACGGCCGATGACGGACTGGAGTTGTACGGCGTGCGGGTCACGGCTCCCGTGCACTGCGCGCCGCCTGCCAACAAGCCCACCCCGGGGGAGCGCGACACCTGCCGCCCCTGGCTGGTCCAGGAGCTGACGCTGCTCCGGCCGACGCTGCGGGCCGCGGTCGTGCTCGGCGCCTTCGGCTGGCAGGCCGCGCTGCCCGCGTTCGCGGAGGCGGGCTGGACCGTGCCCCGCCCCCGCCCGGCCTTCGCCCACGGCACCCGGGTGGCACTCGACGGCCTGGACCTCTTCGGCTGCTTCCACGTCAGCCAGCGCAACACCTTCACCGGCCGGCTCACCGCCGACATGCTCCGCGAGGTGCTGCGGACGGCGGGGGAGGCGGCCGGGCTGTCGTGAGGCGTGCGGACGCGGGCGGCCCGCCCCGCCGGCCGACGTCCCGCCCCTCGACGACGAACTGGCCTGGCCGGCCGGACGCCGGTGGCTGGTGGCCGGTGCCCGGTGCCCGGTGGCCGTGGCCGTGGCCGGAGACCGGCCCGGCCGATGGCTGGGGCCGGTGGCCGAGGAAACGCGACGCCGACTCGGCGCCCTGCGCGAGCCGTTGTCGCGGACCACGGGGGCTCGCCGGAATTCGAGGGCGAACCTCGGGGTGGCCGCGCCAGGCTGGGCGCATGCAGCACCCGTCTCCCGACCCCCGTCCCTCCGCCGGCCAGTCTCCTGGCAGTCGGTCTTCCGACCCCTGTCCTTCTGTCGGCCAGTCTCCTGGCAGTCGGTCTTCCGCCCCCTGTCCTTCTGTCGGCCAGTCTCCTGGCAGTCGGTCTTCCGACCCCTGTCCCTCCGCCGGCCAGTCTCCTGGCAGCCCGACTCCCGACACCCACTCCTCCGGCAGCCAGTCCTCTGACCCCCGGCCCCCTGACCCCCAGTCCCCCGACCCCCGGCCCCCTCACTTCCAGTCCCCCGACCCCCGGACTTCCGGCATTCACTCTTCCGACGCCGGCTTCCTCGATGCCACCGCCGACCGGCTGGCCGCCCTGCCCACCGTCCGGGCCGTGGCCCTCGGCGGTTCCCGTGCCGAGGGCACCCACCGCCCGGACAGCGACTGGGACCTGGCCGTCTACTACCGCGGCCCCTTCGACCCCGACGACCTGCGCGCCCTCGGCTGGCCGGGCGAGGTCTCCGGCATCGGCGACTGGGGCGGTGGGGTCTTCAACGGCGGAGCCTGGCTGACGATCGACGGGCGCCGGGCCGACGTGCACTACCGGGACCTGGACGTCGTCGAGCACGAGCTGGCCGAGGCGGAGGAGGGCCGCTTCAGGGTGGAGCCGCTGCTGTTCCACCTGGCCGGCATCCCCACCTATCTGATCGTGGCCGAACTGGCCCTGAACCAGGTGCTGCGCGGCGACCTCCCGCGCCCGGCCGCCTACCCGCCCGCACTCCGCCGCACCGCCTTCGACCGCTGGTCCGGCACCGCCCACGCCACCCTCTCCTACGCCAAGGCCAACCACGCCCCGCGCGCCCGCCTCACCGAAACCGCCGGAGCCCTCGCCACAGCCGCCACCCAGTCCGCCCACGCCGTCCTCGCGGCCCGCGGTGAATGGGTGACGAACGAGAAGCGACTGCTGGAGCGGGCCGGGCTGCGCGGGATCGACGCGGTCGTGGGCACCCTGCGTCCCGAGCCCGGCGCCCTCACCGCCGCCGTGACCGAAGCGGAGGAGATCATCGCCAGGGCGCTGCGCCCGTGAGACGAGTGCCTCGGGGAACCGGGCATTGCGTTCATAAAGAAAACGTCCGGCGCGACAGCTTTCACACGGGCGAAACGTGAGCGGCCCGTTTGCCCGGGGAACGCGCTCTACCGTGGGAGCACATCCACCGGCCACCGTCGTCCGAAGGCCCACCCCGCCCTCGAATGAACAGGAGCCCTGTGTCCCGGCCCGCCGTACCCCTCTGGCTCGCCCACGCCTTCCGTGCCCAGCGCGGACCCGTTCCCTGGAGCGCGGTCTGCCGGGGTGCGCTGGCCGCCGGGCCGTTGCTGCTGGCCGGGATGCTCGGTGGCCGGCCGGCCACGGGGGTGCTCGCCGCCATCGGCGCGATGCTCGCCGGGATCAACGACCGTCCCGGCAGCCGGCGGGCCTCCGTGAAGCGGCTCGGGGTGCCCGCGGCGGCCGGGGCGCTGGGGCTGCTCCTGGGGACGTACGCAGGGCAGGGGCTGGCCGCCGTACCGCTGACCCTGGCGCTCACCGCGCTGGGACTGGTCGCCGGCGGCGTCAGCGCCGTCGGACCCGTCGCCTCCGCCGCCGGCACCCAGCTGCTCGTCGCCGCGGCCGTCGGCGCCGGGATGCCGGCCGCCGAGAGCGGCTGGCAGCGGGCCCTGGCCTTCCTGGCCGGTGCCGGCTGGCTGCTGGTGCTGCGGCTGGTCCTGCCCACTCCGGGCTCGCTCGCCGGCGACTTCCGGTTCGACGGGGAGCGCCAGGCGGTGGCCGACGTGTACGAGGCGATCGCCGCGCTCGTCTCCGCCGTCGGCGGGGAACACGCCACCGCCCGGCGGGCCGCGCTCACCGCCGCGCTCGACCACGCCCAGGACGCCCTCGCCGGGCCCCGGCTGCGCCGCCATGCCGGCTCGGCCGCGGAGCGGCGGCTGCACGCCCGGTTCGCGGCGGCCCTGCCTCTCGCCGAGGCCGCCACCGCCCTGTACTGGGCCGGGGAGCCCGTGGCGGCGCGGGCGGCGGAGGGGCCCAGGCGGCTCGCCGCCGCCGTGCGCGGCGACACCGGCACCGGCCCGTTGCCCGCCCCGCACCTGCCGCACGTCCGGCCGCGCTCCCGCGGCGGCACCCCGATGGTGCCCGCGCTGCGCGCCCTGGACGACGCCCTGTTGCGCGCCGCCGAGGCCTTCGACGGGGGTGAGGGTGCCCAGCGCGGGCTCCTCGGCCGGCGTCGGGGCGTCCGGCACGCGCTGCGGGCCGCGCTCGGCGCGGGCGGGCGCGAGTACGGGCTGCGCGTCGCCCTCTGCTTCGGCGCCAGTGCCGCCATCGCCCAGGCCCTGCACCAGACCCGCTGGTACGGGCCGCACACCCACTGGTACTGGCTGCCCGCGACCGCCGTCTTCCTCGTCAAGCCCGACCTCGGCCCGCTCGCCTCGCGCGTGCTGTGCCGGGCCGCCGGAACCGTGCTGGGCGCGCTGGTCTTCGCCGCTCTCGCCGCGCTGCTGCCCCGCCCGGCGGGCCTGATCGCGGTGGTCGCGGTGTGCGGCGCGCTCGTACCGGTCGCCACCCGGCACTTCGCCGCACTCACCGCCGTCGTCACCGTCCTCGTCCTCGCCCTGGTCATGGCCGGCGGGGAGCCGCAGGCCTCGGTCAGCCGGATCGGCGAGACCTTGCTGGCCTGCGCGCTCGTCCTGGTCGTGGGCCATCTGCCGATGCCGGGGGAGCGGGGCGGCGCGGTCCGGGCCCGGCTCACGGCGGCCGGCGGCGCCGCCCACACCTACCTCCTGCACGTCCTCGGCGAGTCCGACGACCGCGCCGAGCGGTGGGCGCTGCGCCGCGAGGCCTACCGCGCCCTCGCCGAGGCCCGCACCGCCATCGCGCTCGCCTCCGCCGAACTGCCCGCCCTCGCCCGGCACACCGCGGGCACGGACGCCGTCGCCGAAGTGCTGGAACGGCTCGTGGACACCACCACGGCCTGCGCCGTGCACCTGGACGGCACCGGCCGGCTCACCCCGCGGCACCTCGCCCGGCTGCGCGAGGCGCTGGGGGAACTGGAGCGGCGGGGGATGCGGGTGCCGTTGCCGGCCGCCGCGTAGCCGTGCCGGCCGGTCCGCCCCGCCGCGCGACAGGGCCGTCACCGGATGGACGGTTCGATGCACAGCACGGTAGGAGGGGGCCGTACGTTGGGCTCATGAGTGCCGTCGGATCCCTCAGTGCCTCTCCCGCCGACCTGGTCATCACCGGCTGCACGGTCCTGGTGCACGAAGCGCAGGGAGACCACGGAGACCACGGAGATCACGGAGACAACGGAGGTCGCGTAGAGGGGACGGGGGCAGGGGAGGAGGAACGGATCGGGTTCCGCGAGGAGGCCGCGATCGTCGTCCGGGGCCGGGTGATCGACGCGGTGACGACGGCCGTCGCAGCGCGGGACGTACCGGCCCGGACGCGGATCGAGGCGCGCGGCCAGGTGGCGCTGCCCGGCCTGATCAACTGCCATACGCACGCGCCGATGACCGCGCTGCGCGGGCTCGCGGAGGACCTGCCGACGGAGGAGTGGTTCAACGACGTCGTCTGGCCCGTCGAGAGCAACCTCACCGAGCGGGACGTGGAGCTGGGGGCCCGGCTGGCCTGCGCCGAGATGATCCGGGGCGGGGTGACCTGCTTCGCCGACCACTACTTCCACATGGACACGGTCGCCGACGTCGTCGCCGAGTGCGGCCTGCGCGCCCACCTCGGCGAGACCTATTTCTCCAGCCAGGGGCCCGGAGCGCGGGAGGCGGCGCTGGAGTTCGCGCTCCGGCGGCGCGACGCCGCCGACGGCCGTATCACCACCGCCCTCGCCCCGCACGCCCCCTACACCGTCAGCGACGCCGACCTCACCGCCACCGCCGAACTCGCCCGCGCACACGGTCTGCCCGTCCACATTCACGCCGCCGAGAACCGCGACCAGACCGACACCAGCCTCGCCCGGTACGGCCGTACCCCCATCGAGGTACTGGACCGCACCGGACTCCTCGACACCGACCTGCTCATCGCCCACGGCACCGGCATCGTGGAACGGGACCTGCCGTTGCTGGCGCGCACGGGCGGCCGTACGGCCGTGGCCACCGCGCCCCGCGGCTACCTCAAGTTCGCGTGGCCGACCACCACCCCGGTACGGGCCCTGCGCGCGGCCGGTGTCCCCGTGGGCCTCGCCACGGACGGCGCCGCCTCCAACAACTCCCTCGACGTGTGGGAGGCGATGGCGCTGACCTCCCTGGTCCAGAAGTCCACCGAGGGCGACCCGCGCTGGCTGACGTCCCGCCAGGCCCTGCACCACGCCACCGTGCAGAGCGCCCGCGCGGTCGGCCTCGGGGACCGTATCGGCACCCTCGCGCCCGGCCGGTGCGCCGACATCGTCCTGGTCGACCTCACCGGGCCGCACACCCAGCCGGTCCACGACCTCGCCGCCACCCTCGTGCACAGCGCCCGCGCCGCCGACGTCCGCACCACCGTCGTGGACGGCCGTGTGCTGATGCGCGACCGCGAACTCCTCACCCTCGACGTGCCCGCGGTCGTGAGGGAACTGACGGACCGGCTGCCCACGCTGACCGCGCGCGACCACGGTCGGCGGGTCCAGCGGTACGACACCTGAGCCCCTGCCGACCGGCCGGACATCGTGCCCTGCCGAGGCCGGCCGAAAAAATCTCCCTGCCCTGCGATGAGTTCCGCGCCCGGCGGCGGTCACCACCCCGAACCGACCAGAACCGCCGGGCAGGAGGGCACATGTCGCTTCCGGAGATCGTCTCGCGCGAGCAGTGGCGCGCGGCGCGCGAGGAGTTGCTGCGCAAGGAGGAGGCGATCAGACGAGCGCGGGAGATTCTGGGCGCCGAGCGCCGGCGGCTGCCCATGGTCGAGGTCGACCCGGAATACGTCTTCGAGGGCGGCGACGGCAAGGCCACCCTGCTCGACCTCTTCGAGGAGCGGACCCAGCTCGTCGTCCACCACTTCATGTTCGCCCCGGACTGGGAGACCGGCTGTCCCTGCTGCGCGGCCTTCCTCGACCAGGTCGGCCACCTCGCCCACCTGCGCGCCCGGAACACGTCCTTCGCGGCCGTCTCCCGGGCGCCGTTCACCCGGATCCTGCCCTTCAAGGCGCGGATGGGCTGGGCGGTGCCCTGGTATTCCTCGGCGCACAGCGACTTCAACCGCGACTTCGAGGCCACCGCCGACACGGACGGCGACCTGGTCGAACGCCCCGGCCTCAGCTGCTTCCTGCGCGACCACGACCGGGTCTTCCACACCTACTCGGTGTACGACGACGGGCTGGACGGACTGGGCACCACCTCGGCCCTGCTCGACCTCACCGCCCTCGGTCCCAGCCCGGCGGGCAGCGACCGGCTCCGGCTGCACGACGAGTACGACTCCTGACGCATTCGGTACCGGAGGTGATACGGAGAGTGCGGTTCGTGTCACAAGGTGAACGGATCCTCACCGTCCGCGCCGACCTCGTATCGGCAATGTCTCAGTAGCGTCACCGAGCGAGGCGTTTGCCGTCTCCAAGGCGTTAACTCCTACACGGACGACGCTTTCTGGAGGTGCGAGATGGTGAACGGGCGAACGGTGCTCGAACGCTTTTCCGCCGGAGGCCCGCGCGGCTCCTGGCCCGCGGAGGAGTTCGCGCACGCGCGGCGCCTGGAGGGCCTGCCCGCCGAGGTCGTCATGGACCTCGCGACGGACACCTTCCTGGTGATCGTCCGCGGCGGCGACTCCGCAGAGTGAGGCGGTCCGAGGTGCCGGGGCTGTGCGCGCCGGGGCCGTCCGCGGTGCTCGGGCCGTCCGTGGCGCTGAGGCCGGTCCGAGCCGGGTGCGGGCCGGTGTCGGGGCTCAGGCCGGTCTGGGGGCCGGCACCCGCGTCGTGAACTGCCGCGCCTGCAGCGTGTACAGGCCGGCGTACACACCGCCCCTGGCCAGAAGTTCCTCCGGAGTACCGGACTCCACCAGCTTCCCGTGCTCCAGCACGTGCACCAGGTCGGCATGCCGGACCGAGGCCAGCCGATGGGTGATCAGGACGACCGTCTGACCGCCGTCCGCCAGTGCCCGGATCTTCTCGAACACCTCCAGTTCGGCCCGCGCGTCCAGCGCCGCCGTCGGCTCGTCCACGATCAGGATGCTGCCGCGCCGGTAGGCCGCCCGGGCGATGCCGAGCCGCTGCCACTGACCGCCGGACAACTCGTGCCCGCCGCTGAAGTTCCGGGCCAGCAGAGTGTCCAGGCCGCGCGGCAGCTCCGCGACCACCTCCTCCGCACCGGCCTCGGCGATCGACGCGGCCAGCCGCTCCTCGGTCATCGGTGCGGCGGAGCGGCCGACGGCCACGTTCACCCGGGCGGTGAACGGCCAGCGCTTGAAGTCCTGGGCCACCATCGCGATGCGCTCCGCGAGCAGCCGCCGGTCCGTGCGCGCGGCATCGACCCCGTCCCACAGGATCCGGCCCCGGTCCGGCGTGTACAGCCCCGCCAGCAGCTTGACCAGCGTGGTCTTCCCCGAGCCGTTCTCACCGACGAGCGCGATGATCCGGCCGAGGGGGAGGGTGAGGGTGACGTCGTCGAGCGCGGGGCGGGGCGAGCTGCCGCCCTGCGGCCGATCGGCTGGCTGTTCGTGCGTCGGCTGCTCGTGGGTCGTCTGTGCGTTCTTCGGTTGTTCGTGCGTCGGTTGTTCGTGGGCCGACGGTTCGTGACCCGGCTGTTCGCGGGGCGGTCGCTCATCGGCCGGGTGCTCGTCATGCGGGTAGCTGAAGGTGACGTTCTCGAAGCGGATCTCCTTCGGGTGCTCCGGCAGCGGTTCCCCGCCCGCAGGGATGGCCCGCTCGGCCGCCGCGGCGTACATCCGCTGCAGATCGCCCACGAACAGGGCCTCCTCATGCAACTGGTTGATCTCCACCACCAGCGTGTCGAGGTTCGCCGCACCCGTCCGGATGGCGATCACCGCCGTACCCGCCACCGACAGGGCCATCGCCCCGGCCAGCAGCAGCGCGCCCAGTGTCGCGTAGGTCGCGAGGGTCGCCACGCCCGTCCAGGCGGCCGCGATCAGACCGGTCCGCGCGGCGAGCCGGGCCAGCCGGGCCTGTTCCGCCTCCGCGGTCTCCGACATGGACCGGAAGTGGCGCAGCAGGAACGGACCCACCCCGTGCACCCGGATCTCGGGCGCGGCGGCTGGCTCGGTGAGCAGGCCGCTGATCAGCTGGCCGGCCCGGGCGTGCTGCACCCAGGTGTGGAAGGACTCGTAGCGGCGCCGGGCGTTGGTCAACGCGCTCCAGGCGCTGGGCAGGGTCATGGTGACCAGCAGGGGCAGCAGCGCCGGATGCAGCACGGTGAGCACGCTCGCCGCGGCCACCAGCGAGATCATCGCGTTGATCACGCGGGCGCCGTAGCTGATCATGTGCCGGGCGGACCGGGCGCCGTACTGGGCCGTGTCGAGCAGCTTGTGGAAGGCGTGGTCCTCGATCGCGGCCAGCTCGACGTTGGCCGCCCGCTCCAGGTACAGCTCGGTCGCCACCCGCTCCACCTTCGGTTCCAGCCGTCCGGTGGCGTAGGTGGAGGCGGCCCGCAACAGGGCGGCGACCAGCATGACGACGGCCAGTGCGGCGAGGGCCGGTGCGGCCGCGCGCAGCCGTTGGGCGATGTCGGGGCCGGTGAGCAGCTTGCCGAGCGCGGTGTTCACGGCCAGCAGGCTCACCGCCTGGGCCGCGCCCCGGCCCACCTCGGCGGTCAGCAGCACCCGGGCGGCCCGCGCGTCGGCCTGCCGGGCCAGCCGGAGACTGGACGCCAGCATGCCGGGCAACTGCGTCGTCATCGCCCGGAAGCTCAGCGCCAGGAAGGCGTCCGCGTGCTGGTTCCAGCCCATGTCGTACCGCAGCGGCCCCCCGAACAGCAGCCGCTCCGACGCCGACACCACGGGCTCGGCGACCTCCCGCCTCTTCCCCACCATGACCTCCCGCACCCCGATGGAACGGCCACTATCGCCGTCGGGACCGCTGCCCGGCAGGGCGCGAGGGGACGTGTGAGGGGCGCGGAAGGAGCGCGGCCGACAGTGGTCGGTCGCGGTTGCGCTACGGCCACGGGCGGGGACCGGGGGCCCCGGCGGGGAGGCCGGCGAGTGCGGCGAGCGGCGAGCGGTGCGGCGGGGGACGGGGAGCGGGGAGCGGTGGGGTGGTGAGCGGTGGGACGGGTGGTGAGCGGTGCGGTTACGCGGAGGCGGCCCGTGACCAGTCCGGGACCGTATCCGTCACCCGGCACAGGGCCAGGTACAGCGGGATCGGCGGGGTGTACGGAACCGTGCCCTCCGGTCGGTGGATCAGCCGGGCGGTGTCGCTGACCAGGGCGCCGGCGGCGTAGCGGGCCGGGGACGGCCAGGGCAGGGCGTAGTCGGAGTCCGACGGAACAATCCACCACCAGTGCGAGCCGTCGGTGTACACGCAGCCCACGCGCGGCAGCTTGGGTACGACGAGCGGACCGAGGCGATCGGGCACGGCCACGGCGTCACAGCCGAGCGGGGCCGTCATGCCGTCCGGGATCGACAGCCGGCGCCCCGGCTCCGGGTCCGTCCGGCGGCGTTGCAGCCGGACGAGCGTGTTGAGACCGAGGGCGTGTTCCTGTCCGGCACCGGCCCCAACGGTCCCACCGGTTCCGTTCGCTCCACCGAGGCGACCGGGGCCGGTCACGGGCTCTCCCCGGGAAGGCGCTGCCCGGGGGCGCGGTAGGCGTGCTGGTCCGGGGGCGCGAGGGTCCGGTGCTGGTCGGGGTGTGCGATGTTCCGGTGCTGGTCGGCGTGTGCGATGCGCCGCTGCTGATCCGGGTGCCTGGTGTGCCGGTGCTGCTCGGGCGCCCGGCGCAGCGGCGGACCGGCGGGAACGTGCCGGTGGTACTCGCCCTCCCCGCTACCGCCCTGGCCCGGCTCCTCGCGCCGGTGCTGCCCCGGCGACCCGGGCCCGCCCTGCCCCGACTCCTCGAGCCCGCGCCGTCCCGGCTCCTCGCTGCCGGTCCGCCGCCCCGGCGTCCCGTGCCCGTACTGGCCCGGCTTCCCTTCCCCGCGCTGCCCCGGCTCCGCCCGCTCCCGCTCCTCCGGCGCTTCTCCGCCGGCCTCGGCCGGACGGTCCTCGTCGGTGTCGTCCGGGCGGCCGGACTTGGGGCGGGCGCCCCAGCCCAGGTCGCCCCGAGGCGCGGCGGTCTCCTCGGTCGTGTCGGTCCGCCGGGGCAGTTCGGCCCACACCAGTAGGCCGGGGCCGTGCTCCTGGGCACCCCAGGCCCCGCACAGCGCGTCCACGAGGAGCAACCCCCTCCCGTGCTCCTCGTCGGGCCGCTGTGGGGACGGGTGGGGTGCGTCAGGAGCACAGCCCTCGTCGTGTACGGCGATGCGCACCATGTCGTCGTGGTCGTGCAGTTCGCACACGACCCGGCTGCTCGCGGTGTGCACGACCGCGTTGGTGACCAGCTCGGATATGACCAGAGCCGCGTTGTCGCAGGTGTCCGCGCAGACCGCCCAGCCGGACAGCCGGGCGTGCGTCAGGCGTCTCGCCTGCGCGACGGAACCCGGGTGTGCGGCCAGCTCGAAGCGGAACCTGCGCTCGGCGGTAACCCCCCGAGGGGTCGCTCCCGCCACGGCAGCGAGGCCGGAAGGGCCTGCGGCCGCGTCTGTTCCTAAGGGCGCGGACGGAATCACGCCTGCCACTATCTCCCTGCCACGGACACTTGGCAAGAGTCACTCTGAAAATTGCAGAGTGCTGTGTGACTCGGTGGGAGGCCGTGGCACACTGCTCGCAACAGCACCTCGCGCGGCGTCAATTGGAGTCGTCGGAGAACCGGCCGGTCTTCGAATGCACCTTCGAACGGCGCCGCAGGGCTGTCGGGAAACTTCCGGACAAGGGGCTCCTGCCAGGGGCTTCGGCGGCGGGCTTCGGCACAACGCCTCGATGAGCGGCATTCGGTGGAGGTGGGAGCGTGAGCGAACCGCGGTCCGCGCCGACGGTGGGCCAGGTGGTCCTCGGCCGGCGCCTGCTGGACCTGCGGGAACGCGCCGGGCTGAAGCGCGAGGAGGCCGCCCGCGTCCTCCGGGTCGCCCCCGCCACCGTCCGCCGCATGGAGATGGCCGAGGTAGCCCTCAAAATCCCGTACCTGCTACTGCTGCTGAAAGCCTACGGCGTCCCCGACGACGAGGCCGATGTCTTCGTCCGGTTGGCCGAGGAGGCCAACAGGCCCGGCTGGTGGCAGCGGTTCCACGACATCCTGCCCGGCTGGTTCTCGATGTACGTCAGCCTGGAGGGAGCGGCCGCCCTCATCCGCTCCTACGAACCGCACTTCGTCCCCGGCCTGCTGCAGACCGAGGACTACGCGCGCGCCGTGCTGAGATCCGGCGCCGTCGGCCAGACGAGCCCGGACGACATCGAGCGGCACGTCGCGTTGCGCATGCAACGGCAGCAACTGCTCGCCCGCCCCGACGCCCCCCGTTTCTGGGCGGTGATGGACGAGACCGCCCTGCGCCGCCCGGCCGGCGGCCCGGAGGTGATGCGCGCACAGATCGACAAGTTGCTTGAGGCCACGAAGCTGCCCCATGTGACGCTCCAGGTCGCCCCGTTCGCGAACGGGCCGCACCCGGGGACGTACGGACCCTTCGTGCTGTTCCGATTTGCCATGCCGGAACTGCCGGACATGGTCTACAGCGAGTACCTGACCGGCGCGGTCTACCTGGACGCGCGCACCGAGGTGGCCACCCACCTGGAGGTCATGGACCGCATGGCGGCGCAGGCCGCTACGGCACAACGCACGAAGGAGATCCTCCGGGATCTCCGCAAGGAGCTGTGAATGGACCGCATGAAGCCGCGCGGACGCGTCTACAACGGCATGCCCGCGCGGGAGTTGGGCAGCGAGGGGTGGCACAAGCCCTGGAGCGGCGGGAACGGCGGCAACTGCCTGGAAGCGATGAAGCTGGCCGACGGCCGGATCGCCGTACGCCAGTCCACCGACCCGGACGGGCCGGCACTGATCTACACCATGGACGAGATGACCGCCTTCATAGAGGGTGCCAAGGCGGGGGCGGCGGACTTCCTGCTGTCCTGACCTCCCGTCCGCTGATTCCGCCTCACCTCCTCCCACGCCGCGGCACGGGCCGCCCCTACCGCCTCGGCCCGATCCTCCCCGCCCGACCGTCTATGCCCGTCTCCCGGCCCGTCTCAGGCCGCCCTCGCCCTGGTGGAGGCGGTGACCCTGGTCGCCGACGGCGGTGTCTCCGACGCCGTCTACGCCGAGGCCGCCGCCCACTTCGACGACCGGGAACTGGCCCACGTCCCCGCGCTGATCCTCACGATCGACACGTGGAACCGCGTGGCCCCGGCCACGGGCAAGGTCGCCGGCACGGACGAGCGCACCGGCTGACCCAGCACCCGCCGCCGGGCGGGCACCCGCGGCAACCGGGGGACGGAGCCGGTGGTGACGCCGCTCAGACCACCATCGGCCGGTCCGTCGGCCTGATCGGGGCAGGGAGCCGGGAACTCCCCGTCAGATAGCGGTCGACCGCCGCCGCGACCGCCCGCCCCTCCGCTATCGCCCACACGATGAGCGACTGCCCGCGCGCCGCGTCCCCCGCGGCGAACACCCCGGGCACGTTGGTCGCGAAACCGTCGTCCCGGGCGATCGTGCCGCGCGGTTGCAGCACCAGCCCCAACTGCTCGATCATCCCGTCCTCCTGGTCGGGCCCGGAGAACCCCAGGGCGAGCAGCACCAGGTCGGCGGGGAGCGACCGCCCGGTGTCCGGCACCGGAAGCCGCTGATCGTCGACCTCCACCAGATGCAGTGAACGCACATTCCCCCTCTCGTCTCCCGTGAAGTGGAGCGTGGACGCCGCGAACAGCCGCGCGTCCGCGTCCGCCGCCGGCGCCGTGCGCAGTTCCCGTGCCTCCTCGTGCGCGGCCGACAGCCGGTAGATCTTCGGATACGTCGGCCACGGCTCGGCGTCCTCGTCGCGCTCGGCACCCGGCTGTGCGTAGATGTCCAGCTGGGTCACGGACGCGGCCCCCTCGCGCACCGCGGTACCCAGACAGTCCGCCCCGGTGTCCCCGCCGCCGACGATCACGACGTGCTTGCCGGCGGCCGACAGAGGCGAAACCTCCAGATCCCCTTCACGCACCCGGTTGGCGAGCGGCAGATACTCCATCGCCTGGTGTATCCCGCTCATCGAGCGGCCCGGCACCGGAAGTTCCCGCCACGCCGTCGCTCCTGTGGCGATCACCACCGCGTCGTACCGGGTCCGCAGTTCATCCGCCGGAACGTCCCGGCCGACCGCCGTCGAGGTACGGAATTTCGTCCCCTCGGCGAGCATCTGCTCGATCCGCCGCTCCAGGTGCCGCTTCTCCATCTTGAACTCGGGGATGCCGTACCGCATCAGCCCGCCGATCCGGTCGTCCTTCTCGTACACCGCGACCGTGTGCCCGGCCCGGGTCAGCTGTTGTGCGGCGGCCAGCCCGGTGGGCCCGGAGCCGATGACGGCGACCGTCTTCCCGGTCAGCCGCTCGGGCGGCCGGGGCGGGGTGAAACCCTCCTCCCACGCCCGGTCGGCGATCGCGCACTCGACGTTCTTGATGGTGACGGCGGGCTGGTTGATCGCCAGCACACACCCCGCCTCGCACGGCGCCGGACACAGCCGCCCGGTGAACTCCGGGAAGTTGTTGGTCGCGTGCAGCCGGTCGCTCGCGGACTCCCAGTCCTCCCGCGAGACCAGGTCGTTCCACTCGGGGATGAGATTGCCCAGCGGGCAGGCCTGGTGGCAGAAGGGGACGCCGCAGTCCATGCAGCGGTCGGCCTGCTTGCTGATGATGGGCAGCAGCGCGCCCGGGACGTACACCTCGTCCCAGTCCCGCACCCGCTGCTCGACGGGCCGTCGCGGCCACTCCTGGCGCGGCGTGGTCATGAACCCCTTGGGATCGGCCATGGGCGTCTTCCTCGCGTACGGGCACCGGAGGCACCGGGTGTACGAAGGGCCGTTCGTCATCGGGCGGCACTCTTTCGGCCACGATACGTCCCCACCGGCGGCCCCGCAGGCCTGCGGACAGCGCTTTCTCCCAGGGGTCCTCCGAGCCCGGCCAGGGGCCGAGGGGCACAGGGCGCTGAGGGCGCCGAGTGTGCCGAGTGTGCCGAGGGTGCCGAGGGTGCCGAATGGGGACGCCCAGGGTGGGCCACCCCCTCGGACACGTCGACGCTGGGCCGGGCGGGCCAGGCCGGCGCCGGGAACAAGCGGGCCGGCGCTGGGACAGGCGCCAGGGTCAGACAGGGGGCTTTACACAGGCCGGGGTCGCCGTGGCCGAGGCGACGGCCCGGACACGATTCCCGAACGTCCACTCGCACACGTACCACGGCCAGTACACGGCGGCCTCCGACGCACCCGGGTGAGCCCGGTCGGCCGGTGATCGCGAGAGACGCGGTGATCCGCCCGGGCTGCTGCCCGGCAACGGCGCTTCACCCCGGTAAGGCCCCGGAGTCCCGCTCAGACCCCGGCACCGTGAACCGGTCACGATCTCAACCCGCCGCCTCCTCCCCGACCCCCTGCCACCCTCGGAGCACACTCTCCACGGCCGGGGCGATCCGACGACGCGCCTCAGACCACGGCACCCCTCTCATCAGCAGCTGGTCGTACGGCGTGTCCACGTGCCGTACGCCCGCCACGACGGCCGAGATCACCGCCCTCTCGGTCAGTGCCCGCCCGGCCGCGCTGCGCCCGACGCGACCGCTGCCCCGCACCGACGCATGGGCCGCGATGGCCCGCGCCCGGTCGGCCGGACAACCGGGGAACAACCGGAGGATCTCGGCCGCGAACGCCACCACGAACCGTTCGTCCTGCGCCGCTCTCCGCCGAGCGTCCCGTGCCCGCCGCCGGCGCCGCGCCTCCGCGTCCGCCAGACAGCGGGCCTCGGCCCGGGCCAGCGCCGGCTCCTCCACGAGCACGCCCTGGCGTTCGTAGCGGCTCCTGCGCCGATCGAACCGAACCACCACCACCGACAGGGTGCTCTCCTCCCGCGCCCTGCGGGTCAGTGCCGTGTCGCCACGCGGCAGGAACACCAGATGGCCGAGGTCGGCGCAGTCCAGGCACCGCGGCGCCCCGTCCTCCAGCATCAGCAGCGACAGCGGACCACGATGGCAGCGGGCGCACCGCTTCCGCTTGAGCGGCTGGACGACGACAAGCCGACCAGGGGAGTGGGGAGTTGCGGGAAACGCCATACGCGGTACTTTCCCTGCCACCGCCCGCCTCTCCCACGCCGCCCCGCGGTTTCCTCTCCCCGTCGACCCCGCCTTCGCGCCTCCTCTCCCTCCTTCGCCCGGCCGCGACCCATCGGCCCTCGGCCTGCACCGCGCAGCTGCTCCCCGTCGCCGCATACCGACCCGTCCGGGCGCCGCCGTGTCCCAGCTGTCGTGTTCAGGTGTCCGCGACCCGGCACCGCGCGTCCCCTGACCAGCGGACGTGAGCGCCCCCCAGCCTCGCTGCCGGCCCTTCCGCCTCACTCCCTTCCGCCATGACGGCACTCCCTTCCGCCATGACGGCCGTTTCACCCTCCCGACTGCGGCTCTTCACGCCACGCCCCCGCTCCGCCGCCCCGTGCCATCGGCTCCTCGCCACCGTCTCCTCGACAACACCCCGCCCTTCGGGCCGGCTGCCCGGCATCATGGGCCCTGTGCGACTCGAAGCGATCACCTGGGACCGGCTGGCCGAGCAGCTCGCCGATCGGCTGGCGGGTGCGGTGCCGGCCGATGGAGGGGCCTGGCAGCGCGTCGGCTTCGACGGTGCACCGGCCGCCGATCCAGGAGCCCTCGCCGCTCGGGTCGGCGAGGCGCTACGAGTGCGCGGCCGGCCCTCGCGAGTGATCGGCACCGATGGCTTCCTGCGCCCCGCCTCGCTCCGCCTGGAGCACGGGCGGCGGGACGCGGAGTCCTACTACAGCGGATGGTTCGACACGGGCGCCCTGTGGCGCGAGGTCTTCGCCCCGCTCGACCCCGGGGGCAGCGGGCGGATCCTGCCCGACCTGTGGGATCCGGCCACGGACCGGGCCACCCGCAGCCCGTACGTCCACCTCCCGCCCGGTGGCATCCTGCTGCTCCACGGCCCCCTCCTGCTGCGCCACTGGTTCCCCTTCGACCTCACCGTGCACCTCCTTCTCTCCCCGGGCGCATTGCGGCGCCGGACCCCCGAGGCCGGCCACTGGACCCTTCCCGCCTTCGAGCGCTACGAGGCGGAGACCGACCCTGCCGGTACGGCGGACGTCCTGGTCCGCGCCGACGACCCGCGCCACCCCGCTTGGAGCGGCTGAGCCGGTTGTTCCTCCGGAGATCCGGAACAGGCAGCCCGGCGAAAACCTTTTATATGCGCGCGCATGTAACTACAGTGATCTCATGACGCCCTCCCCAGTCACTCACGTGTCTTTCGACGACTCTCTGCGTGCTCTGCTGGACGGCAGGAACTTCGCCAGCGTCGCCACCCTCGGACCCGACGGCGCCCCGCAGAACTCCGTGGTCTGGATCAAGCGCGAGGGCGACACTGTGCTCTTCTCGTCCGTCGACCGCCGCCAGAAGGTGCGCAACCTCCTCCGCGACCCGCGCATCAGCCTCTCCGTCTTCGACCTGGCCAACCCGTATCACTCGGCCGAGATCCGAGGCGTCGCCGAGATCCTGCCGGACGAGGGCAAGCGCCTCCCGTACGAGCTGTCGCACAAATACCTCGGCATCGACCCGCCGGCGGAGAAGGACGACGAGGTCCGCGTGATCGTCAGGATCGTCCCGCGGAAAGTCGTGTCCTTCTCGCCCTGACCGGCGCACCGCCGAGCCCGCGCGGCCGCCGGGAACGGCGCCCCGCGGCCTCGCCGCTCACAGCCAGCCGTTGCGCCGGAAACCCCGGTACAACGCCAGACACGCCGTCGCCATCACCGCCATGACCAGCGGATAACCGAACCGCCAGTGCAGCTCCGGCATGTGGTCGAAATTCATGCCGTACACCCCGCACACCATCGTCGGCACGGCGACCACGGCGGCCCAGGCCGTGATCTTCCGCATGTCCTCGTTCTGCGCGACGGTCACCTGCGCGAGATGCGCCTGCAGGATGGAGTTGAGCAGCTCGTCGAACGCGGCGATCTGTTCCCTGACCCGGGTCAGATGGTCGAACACGTCCCGGAAGTAGGCCTGTATCTCCGGGGCGACGACCCGTATGGGCCGGGTGGCGAGATCCTCCACCGGGCGGCCCAGCGGCACCACCGCCCGCTTCAGCTCCAGCAGTTCACGTTTCATCTGGTAGATACGGCCCGGGTCGAGCCGCGCGCCGTTCTCCGAGAACACCTCCGTCTCGACCTGGTCGATGTCGGCCTGCACCGCGTCCGTGACGGTCAGGTAGTCGTCGACGACATGGTCGGCGATCGCGTGCAGCACCGCGGCCGGCCCCTTGGAGAGCTGATGCGGGTCCGCCTCCAACTCCTCGCGCAACGGGCCCAGCGAGCCGTGTCGGCCGTGCCGCACCGTGATCACGAAGTCCTTGCCGACGAACACCATGATCTCGCCGGTGTCCACCACCTCGCTGGTCGCCGTCAGCTGCTCGTGCTCCACGTAGCAGACCGTCTTGAACACCGCGAAGAGCGTGTCGCCGTAGTGCTCCAGCTTCGGCCGCTGATGTGCCTCGACCGCGTCCTCAACCGCCAGCGGATGCAAGTCGAACAGCTCGGCGATCCCCGCGAACTCTCGGTCCGTCGGCTCGTGCAGTCCAAGCCAGACGAAGCCCTCACCGGCCTTCCGTACCAGCCGCACCGCGTCCACCAGGTCGGCAGACCCGGGCACGCGCACCCCGTCCTGGTACGTCACGCAGTTCACCACAGACGAGCCCAGCGGCGATCTGGCGGGATGGCTCAGGTCCACGCGCGGCCGGCGCCGGGCCAGCCGCGCCACCTTGCGCAGTCCGCCGACCCTGCCAAGCCCCGTGACCTTCCGCAGATTCCCTGCCATCGGCATCTGGATCTCCTCGCGTGGATCCCCTCGCACAACGCTTTCGCGCCTTGCCCGGCAAGTGTGCCAGCCCCCGGTACAACGCGGGCGAGCCTGTGGGAACAGCGAGTTCCGCTTGGTTCCCGCCTGTGGACGAAGCAGCGACCGGGCAGGGCGGCCGGGAGACTGCGAGGATCGGAGCATGACGCGAGCGGACGGGTACCTCCTGGACAACCGGCAAAAGGAAGCGGGCGAGCGCTTCGACGCCTTCACCGCCCTCTTCGACCCCACGACCTTCCGGCACCTCGAAGGACTCGGCATCGGGCCCGGCTGGCGCTGCTGGGAAGTCGGGGCCGGCGGGACATCCGTCGTGTCCTGGCTCGCCGAGAAGGTGGGGCCGGCCGGTCAGGTCGTCGCCACCGACATCGACACCTCACGGCTCACCGCCGCGGCCCGCCCACCGGTGGAGGTCCGCGTGCACGACGTGGGCGCCGAGAAGCCGCCGGGGGAGGGCTTCGACCTCGTCCACGCCCGGCTGGTCCTCGTCCATGTGCCCGACCGGGAACGGGCGTTGCGGTCCATGGTCGAGGCCCTGCGCCCCGGCGGCCGACTGCTGGTCGAGGACGCCGACCCGGCCCTCCAACCCCTGACCTGCCCCGACGAGTACGGCCCGGAGCAGCGGCTCGCCAACCGGCTGCGCCGAGGCTTCCGCACGCTGCTCGCCGACCGCGGCGCGGACCTGTCCTACGGCCGTAGACTCCCGCGGCTGCTCCGGCAGGCCGGACTGCGGGACGTGGAGGCCGAGGCGTACTTCCCCGTGGCCTCACCCGCCTGCACCGCCCTGGAGGACGCGACGGTCCGCCAGATCCGGGACCGGCTCGTCTCCGCCGGCCTGGCCACCGACGCGGAGATCGACCAGCACCTCGCCAACGTGGAGTCCGGCACCATGGACCTGACCACCGCCCCGATGATCTCCGCGTGGGGCCGCAAGGGATAGCCGAACCGGAGGCCACCGGCGGAGCCGGACAGTTTCCGCGGACCTGGCCGACTGCTGCGCCGAACCGTTCCCTCGGGTGTCGCCTACTGCTGTGCCGAACCGTTTCCGCAGGCGTCGCCTACTGCCGCTACTGCTCTGCCGGACCGATTCCGCAGGCGCGGCCTACAGCTGCCGGCCCCGGACCGTTTCCGCAGGCTGGCCGCCCGCTGCCCCGAAGTCCCGGTGCCACGGGCGCTCATCGACGAGACCGGCATTCGGCTCGCCCGCCTAGCCCCCGCTCCCCTGACGCGGCGGCCTGCCGCCCACCCGTCGTACCGCGTCGGCCCCGGCTCCACAGCCCCGTTCCGCCGCCTCCTCCGCGGTTGCGCCGGCCAGCAGCGCGGCAAGGAACGCGCCGGTGAAGGCGTCACCCGCGCCCGTGGTGTCCCGGGGCACCGCCGGCACAGCGGGAATCCGGGCCAGTACGGTCCCGGAGCGGGCCACCAGTGCCCCGTCCGCACCGGCCTTGGCCACCACCAGCGGTACGAGCCGGCTCAGCTTGGCTGCCGCGTCCGCCGGATCCGGCAGCCCGGTCAGCAGACACGCCTCGTCCCGGCTGGGCAGCAGCAGATCCAGCCCCTCCGCGAACGCCAGGAAACGGTCCACCCCCAGTTCCGCCAGGAAGCCGGACGACGCTGGGTCCAGGCTCACCGGCACGCCACGCGCGCGTGCCGCCGCGATCGCCTTCTCGGCGAGCGCCCGGCTCGGCTCCGTGAACAGCAGATAGCCCGACAGGTGCAGCCGGGCCACCCCGTCGAGCAGCCCCTCCGACCAGTCGGCCGGGTCCAGCCGCAGGGACGCCCCGCTGTCCGTCAGGAACGTCCGCTCGGCCGCCGCACCCGCGTCGACGAGGCAGATCACGGTCCCCGTCGCCGCCTCCGGGTCCACCACGAGCCGGGGCCGCACCCCTGCCGAGACGAGCTCACGCTCGTGCCACACGGCGGCGTCCGCACCCACCCGCCCCAGCAGCCGTACGTCCGCGCAGCCCGCGTGAGCGGCCCAGCAGGCCACGTTGGCGCCCGCGCCGCCCGGCAGCGTCCGGATCACGGCCGCCGTATCGGTGCCGGCCGCGAGCGGATCCCGGTGCCGGGCCACCACATCGGTGACCACGTCCCCGACGACCAGCAGCGCTCTGTTCCGGCCCGCGGTCACCCCCAGGTCCACGCGGTGGCGATCCGTGCCGCCAGCCGTACGTTGCCGCGCACCGCCGCCAGGTTGGCGCTCAGGGAGGCCCCGTCGGTGTGCCGGACCAGGTAGTCCAGCAGGAACGGTGTCACCGCCTGCCCGGTGACACCCCGCTCCTCGCACTCGCGCAGCGCGTCGGCGAGCACGCGCGCGTGCAGTTCGGGATCGAGTTGTTCCGCCTCCGGCACCGGATGGGCGACGATCAACGCCGACCCCGGTGCGTCCAGCGCGTCCTGGGCGCGCATGACGGCGGCGACCTGCTCCGGGGTCTTCAGCGTCCAGTCGACCGGATATCCCGAATCCGACAGGTAGAAGCCGGGGAACCGGTCCGTGCCGTACCCGGCGACGGAAACGCCCAGAGTCTCCAGCCGCTGCAGCGTCGCCGGCACGTCCAGGATCGACTTCACGCCCGCGCACACCACTGTGATCCTTGTACGCGCCAGCAGCCCCAGGTCGGCCGACTCGTCCTGCGTCACCGTCCACTCCCGGTGCACACCGCCCAGCCCGCCGGTGGCGAACACCCTCACTCCCGCCAGCGCGGCCAGCTGCGCCGTCGCCGACACGGTGGTCGCGCCGCTCGCCCCCGCCGCCACCGCGAGCGGCAGGTCCCGGTGGCCCAGCTTGCGTATCCCGTCCTCGTTCGCGACCCGCTCCAGCTGCTGCTTGTCCAGGCCGACCCGGGGCCGTCCGTCGAGCACCGCGACGGTCGCCGGCACGGCACCCTCCCGCCGCACCGCCTCCTCCAGCTCCAGCGCCACCCGCAGGTTGCGCGGACGGGGCAGGCCGTGCGCGATGATCGTGGACTCAAGGGCCACCACCGGCCGCCCCGCGTCGATCGCTTCCCGGACTTCCTCCGACACCACCAGCACCACGTGCCCGCCTCCTGTCCGTCGGTCCTTCCTCATCTCTGGCGGGCACCGGCCGCGGCTAAACGCTTGTGGCCGGTGAGGGAGGCCATCAGCCTGGGACACATGACGAACAACACCACGCGCCTCGACCACGTCGTCCTGTGGGTGACCGACCCGGTCGCCGCAGCCGTCTTCTACGACACGGCCGTCGGCCTGGAACCGGTCAACGTCGCCGAGTTCGTGCAGGGGACGGTGTCCTTCCCCTCCGCCCGCGTCAACGAGGAGACCATCCTCGATCTCGCCCCGAAGACCCTCGTCGAACGGATGCGGATGCTGCCCGGCTCCGTCGCCGGCGCGGGCCACCCGGTCAACCACGTCTGTCTGTCCCTGCCGGCCGACGCCTTCGACGCCCTGCGCGCCCGCCTGGAGGACCACGACGTCCCCGTGTCGGACATCGACCACGGCTTGTCCGGCGCCCGCGGCAACGCCACGCGCAGCTTCTACTTCCGCGACCCCGACGGCAACGTCTTCGAGGCCCGGCACTACGACGAGCAGCCGCGTCCCTGACCGCTCAGAACAGCGGTTCCGGCAGCACACCCTCCAGGGCGAGCAGCTTCCGCTTGGTCTCCAGCCCGCCCCCGAAACCGCCGATGCCGCCGTCGCTCTCCACCACCCGGTGGCACGGCACCACGACCGGCAGCGGATTCGCCCCCATCGCCACACCGACCGCCTGCGCCCCGCCGGGCTGCCCGACCCGCCCCGCCAGATCGCCGTACCCCACCACGGTGCCGTACGGCACACCGGACGCCAGCTCGCGCAGGACCTGCCGGTTGAACCCGGAGATCAGCGACCAGTCCAGGGGCAGGTCGAAGTCGTGCCGCTCGCCCGCGAAGTACGCCCGCAGCTGGCGTATCGCCTCCGCCAGCAACGGCGATCCCGGATGCTCCACGGGCTCGCCGCCCAGCCGGGCGGCCAGCCGCTCCAGTGCCCGGTCGCGCACCGTGTCCGAGGCGTGGAAGACGACGTTGACCAGGCCGTCGCGGGTCGCCGCCAGCATCAGCGGGCCGATGTCCGTGCCCACGACGGCCCACACGACCCGCTGCTCATCCTGCCCATGGCTGTCCATGCGCTCACAGTACGACCCGCCACTGACAACGCCCGCCCGGCTCAGCTCCCGTCCAGCGCCGCCCGTACCACGTCGGGCTTGTTGGAGATGATCCCGTCACCCCCGTACCCGGCGACCCTGCGGGCGGCGGCCGCGTCGTCCACCGTCCAGGCGAACAACCGGAGCGGCCTGCCGTGCGGCCCGTCGAAGGCGTGCACGGTCGCGACGTACTCCGGGGACAGCGACCCGTACGAGGGGTTGACCATGTCGGTGAAACGAGCGAACCCGTGCAGCTGTGCCACGGTCGGCGTACCGAGATAGCCGGTGATCACCGCGGGCCTCAGCTCGTGCACCGTCCGCACGCTGTCGGCGCTGAAGCTCTGCACGATCAGCCGCTCCAGGTGCCGGCGGTCCAGCCAGCCCTCGTTGCCGAGGAGCCTCAGCGTCTGACGCTCGATGCCCGGGTACAGCTCGGGACTCTTGATCTCCAGGAGCAGCTTCTCGTGGTTGTGCTCGACCCGGCGCATGTACTGCCTCAGGGTTGGCACGCGCGTGCCCGCGTACGCGGGGGAGAACCAGCTGCCCGCGTCCAGCCGGGCGATCTCGGCCGCGGTGAAGTCCCCCACCTTCCAGGGCGCACGGCCGGGGAAGACGTCCTCGACGTTCGTGGTCCGCTGCAGGGTCTCGTCGTGCAGGACCACCAGCTCGCCGTCCCTGGTGCGCTGGACGTCGTTCTCCACCCAGGAGAAGCCCAGCTGGGCGGCCTTGTCGATGGCGGCCAGCGTGTTCTCGGGGGCGTAGGCGGAGGCGCCCCGGTGGGCGACCACCGTGGGCACGTGCACCTCGCGTGCGCGTGCGGCCGAAGTGGGGCTCAGCAGGGCCACGGCCGTTCCCAGGGCCGCGGCCACGGCGGCGGCGACCACGCGTGCGTACATGCGTCCTCCTCGCGTCGAGCGAATACCGACAGCACCAGACTGACAGCAACGGGTCAACAGCACCCGGGCGCACCATGGCCACAGATCGAATGGTGATGTCCAGGTCCGCTCACCGGTGCCGCACATCTGCGGCAAGGACGTGTTTCTTTGCCGGAAAGTCGTTCGACCATTCCGGTGGGGGTCATACTCTCTGCGACAACCCTGACCGCCCGCGCGGTCCTGGGACGGGGGCATATTCAGGAATTCCGGGACGCAAGAAGGCGGAAGGGCAGCCGCGGATGCAAGGCACGGTCGACGGATTCAGCTACGGGGCCGTCACCCCGTTGGTGGCCTATCTGATGGCGTGCCTCGGCGGCGCCCTCGGCCTGCGCTGCACCACACGCTCCCTGCTTGTCACCCACTCGCGGCGCCCCGCCTGGCTGGCCCTCGGGTCGGCGGCGATCGGCTCCGGCATCTGGACCATGCACTTCGTCGCCATGATGGGCTTCACCATCAAGGAGGCGCCGGTCCACTACGACAAGGCGCTCACCTACGCGAGCCTCGGCCTCGCCGTCGTCATGGTCGGCGTCGGGATCTTCATCGTCGGCTACCGGGGCGCCACCGGTACGCCCCTGTTCACCGGCGGCACGATCACCGGTCTCGGCGTCGCCTCCATGCACTACCTCGGCATGGCGGGCGTCCGCTTCCACGGGCGGTTCACCTACAACACGCTCACCGTCGCCGCCTCTGTCGTCATAGCGGTCGTGGCCGCCACCGCCGCCCTGTGGGCCGCCGGACAGGTGCGGGGCTTCCTGTGGAGCGTCGGAGCGAGTCTCGTCATGGGACTCGCGGTCAGCGGCATGCACTACACCGGGATGGCCGCCCTCAGCGTCCACCTCGACGGGGCCTCCCACACCGCCGGCGGCGCCCCCGAGGCATCCGTGCTCGCGCCCATGCTGATCGGCCCGCTGGCCTTCCTGCTCCTCGCCGGCGTCGTCGTGATCTTCGACCCGCTCATGATCACGGGCCGGCCCGACGGGAGGCCCGTCGAGCACAAACCGGGCGTCCCGGCCGCCGCCGTCGCCACGCACACGGAGCGCCGCCCCGCCCTCCACGAGGGGCGCCGGCCGGCCCCCCGGCCCGAGCACCACGGCTCCCGGACCCCGCAGAACCGCTGACCGGAGCCCGTTGTCAGTGGGGGGTCGTACGGTTGATGTCATGCGGCCCGTTTCCCACATCGAACGCACGGTGGCGCCTTTCGAGGTCGTCAGCCCCTACCAGCCCAGCGGTGACCAGCCGGCGGCCATCGCCGAGCTGGCCAAGCGCATCGAGGCCGGTGAGAAGGACGTCGTCCTCCTGGGCGCGACCGGCACCGGCAAGTCCGCCACCACCGCGTGGATGATCGAGAAGCTCCAGCGCCCCACCCTCGTGATGGCGCCGAACAAGACGCTGGCCGCCCAGCTGGCGAACGAGTTCCGCGAGTTGCTGCCGAACAACGCGGTCGAGTACTTCGTCTCGTACTACGACTACTACCAGCCCGAGGCCTACGTCCCCCAGTCGGACACCTACATCGAGAAGGACTCCTCGATCAACGAGGAGGTCGAGCGCCTGCGCCACTCGGCCACCAACTCGCTGCTCACCCGCCGCGACGTCGTCGTGGTCGCCTCGGTGTCGTGCATCTACGGCCTCGGTACGCCCCAGGAGTACGTGGACCGCATGGTCCCCCTCCGGGTCGGCGACGAGATCGACCGGGACGAGCTGCTGCGCCGCTTCGTCGACATCCAGTACACGCGCAACGACATGGCCTTCAGCCGCGGCACCTTCCGGGTCCGCGGCGACACCATCGAGATCTTCCCGGTCTACGAGGAGCTGGCCGTCCGCATCGAGATGTTCGGCGACGAGATCGAGGCCCTCTCCACGCTGCACCCGATCACCGGGGAGATCATCAGCGACGACCAGCAGCTCTACGTCTTCCCCGCCTCCCACTACGTCGCGGGTCCCGAGCGCATGGAGCGGGCCGTCAACGACATCGAGAAGGAGCTGGGGGAGCGCCTCGCCGAGCTGGAGAAGCAGGGCAAGCTCCTGGAGGCCCAGCGTCTTCGTATGCGCACCACGTACGACATCGAGATGCTCCGCCAGATCGGCACCTGCTCCGGCGTGGAGAACTACTCGATGCACTTCGACGGCCGCCTGCCCGGCTCCCCGCCCAACACCCTGCTGGACTACTTCCCGGACGACTTCCTGCTCGTCATCGACGAGTCGCACGTGACCGTCCCGCAGATCGGCGCGATGTACGAGGGTGACGCCTCCCGCAAGCGCACCCTCGTGGACCACGGCTTCCGCCTGCCCTCCGCCCTGGACAACCGCCCCCTGAAGTGGGAGGAGTTCCAGGAGCGCATCGGACAGACCGTCTACCTGTCGGCCACCCCGGGCTCCTACGAGATGTCCCGCTCGGACGGCGTGGTCGAGCAGATCATCCGCCCGACCGGCCTGGTCGACCCGGAGGTCGTGGTCAAGCCCACCGAGGGCCAGATCGACGACCTGGTGCACGAGATCCGCAAGCGCACCGAGAAGGATGAGCGGGTCCTCGTCACCACGCTGACCAAGAAGATGGCCGAGGACCTCACCGACTACTTCCTGGAACTCGGCATCCAGGTCCGTTATCTGCACAGCGACGTCGACACCCTGCGCCGTATCGAGCTGCTGCGTGAGCTGCGTGCCGGTGAGTACGACGTCCTGGTCGGCATCAACCTGCTCCGTGAGGGCCTCGACCTGCCCGAGGTGTCCCTGGTGGCGATCCTGGACGCCGACAAGGAGGGCTTCCTCCGCTCGGGCACCTCGCTGATCCAGACCATCGGCCGCGCGGCACGCAATGTCTCCGGCCAGGTCCACATGTACGCCGACAAGATCACCCCGGCGATGGAGAAGGCCATCGAGGAGACCAACCGCCGCCGGGAGAAGCAGGTCGCCTACAACAAGGCGAACGGCATCGACCCCCAGCCCCTGCGCAAGAAGATCAACGATATCGTCGCGCAGATCGCCCGCGAGGAGGTCGACACCGAGCAACTCCTCGGCTCCGGTTACCGCAAGACGAAGGACGGCAAGGGCGCGAAGGCCCCCGTCCCGTCGCTCGGTGACAAGGCGGCCAAGGGGGGCGCGAAGGCCGGCAAGGCCGCCAAGGGCAAGACGGTACCCACGGACCGTCCGGCGGCCGAACTGGCCGAGCAGATCGAGGAGATGACCGAGCGCATGCGCGCCGCCGCCGCGGAGCTGCAGTTCGAGGTCGCGGCCCGGCTGCGTGACGAGGTCTCGGAGATGAAGAAGGAACTGCGTCAGATGCGGGAGGCCGGCCTCGCCTGAACCCGCAGGGCAACGCCGGCCCCCGGCATGAGCGCCGAGTGTTGCAACACCGACACAAAGCGCGAGTCGGGGGTCGGCACTGTCAGCGGCCCTGCGTAGGGTTTTGACAACCGCGCCGGTGCGCAGCGACAGCTCGGCGCGGCAACAGGGGACCTTCGAGAGGGGATTCAGCCGTGTCCGTCAACTTGTCCAAGGGTCAGGCCATCAGCCTGGAGAAGAAGGACGGAGGCACCCTGACCGCGGTCCGCATGGGGCTGGGCTGGCAGGCGGCGAAGCGGCGCGGGCTCTTCGGCTCCCGCACACGTGAGATCGACCTGGACGCCTCGGCGGTCCTCTTCGCCGGCGCGGAGCCCAAGGACGTCGTCTTCTTCCGCCATCTGGTGAGCGACGACGGCTCCGTGCGCCACACCGGTGACAACCTCGTCGGCGGCGCCGGACAGGGCGGCGACGACGAGGCGATCCTGGTGGACCTCCAGCGCGTCCCGGTCCACATCGACCAGATCGTCTTCACGGTGAACTCCTTCACCGGCCAGACTTTCCAGGAGGTGCAGAACGCCTTCTGCCGTCTCGTGGACGAGACCAACGGTCAGGAACTCGCCCGCTACACCCTGGCCGGCGGCGGCGAGTACACCGCCCAGATCATGGCCAAGGTCCACCGGTCGGGCACCGGCTGGACGATGACCGCCATCGGCGCCCCGGCCAACGGACGCACCTTCCAGGACCTGATGCCGACGATCGTGCCGCACCTCTAGACGCACCGCCCGCTCGACCGGCGCGGTGGCGCTTCCGCGGCGGCGGCACGGCGGCGAGTCCGGCGCGCCGATCAGGGCGGTACGCACGACGGAACGACACAGGGGGCGACGGCGATGGCGGCTGAGCTGGTGCGGGGACAGAACCACCCGCTGCCCCGGGTCCGGCTGGAGATCCGGATCTCGGCAGGGGTGCCGGTACTGGCCGGAGTCACACTCGCCGACGAACACGGCACGGTGCACGGCCGGGAGGGGGTGGCCGGCCCCGGCACCCCAGCACCGCCCTCCGTCGAGGCGCCCCGCCTGGCCGCCGCCGAGCCCCGCCTGGCCGTCGACCTGACCGCCCTGCCCGAGGCCGTGCACAGGGTCGACGTGTTCCTCGCCCTGCGGCCCTCGCCGACCCGCGTCAACGGCTCGGCACCGCGAGCGACGCCGCCCGCGAGGCGGCCCACACTCGCCGGACCCAGCTGGCCGACCAGGCACGCACGGCCATCGACCGCGATCTGGCCCAGCTCGCCGCCGAGGCCGAGGTCGTCGAACCCGCGCTCCCACCCGCCTTCGCCCGCTGGGACAGCCCCGTCTGGCACGCCTACCGGGCCCCAGACGAGCCGCCGATCGCCTTGCGGCTAGGCGATGTCCACCTGTCCGAAAGCGTGCCTCTGCGCCTCCCGCTGCTGGTCAGGATGCCGCTGGAACGCGGTCTGTGGATCGACAGCGGTCCGACGCGGGCCACCGATGACGGTGTGCCCGACTCCGCCGGGCTACGGCACCTGGCCATGGCGGTGGCGGTCGCCCTCGCGGCGCGTGTGCTCGCCGTGCACCCGCCCGGGGCCTTCGGCGTCCAGGTCATCGACCCGGCCGGTGCCGGGTCGCAGGCGTTGCTTCCGCTGACGCGGTCCGGAGTCCTGGCCGCGCCGCCCGCGACCGGGGCGGTGGGGGTCGCGCAGGTGTTGGAGCGCCTCACCCGGCGGGTCGACCTGGTCCAGATGGCGGTGCGTGGCGGCGCGGCCGAGTCGCTGCCGGCCGATGTGGACACCGCCCAGCACCTGCTGGTCGTCAATGACTTTCCGCACGGGTTCTACGACCGTTCGGTGACGCGGCTGCGCTATCTCGCCGACGAAGGCCCGGCCGTCGGCGTGCACCTCCTGCTGGTGGCCGACCGTGAGGACGCCGCCGCCTACGGTCCCTTGCTCGATCCGTTGTGGCGTTCGCTGCTGCGACTCACTCCGCTGCCCGACGACCACCTGGCGGATCCGTGGGTCGGTCACGCCTGGACGTACGAGCCCTCACTCGTCCCGGTCGGCAGCGACATCCTCCAGGTGGTGCTCGCCGAGGTGACCAGAGCTCGCATCAAGCAGTGGTAAAGCCCTCTGACCTCGCAACTTGGTGATTCTTTTACTGGACGCTTTACCTTCCCTTGGGGATTGGGGTACTCTCATCCGTACGGAGGGGAGTACTCCCTGACTGCGGCGCACCCGTCAGTACGGACCGGTCCGGGTCCCGGGGCGTCGGCCCATCGCGGGTGGAAGAGACCTCCGGCAGCGACAACGCTGATGTGTTTGCCGTCACGTAACTGCCGGAGGTGCAGTGGAAGTCTCCATGGGCCTGTGGGTCCTCACCATCGTTGGTCTCGCCGCCCTGATCGCGGTCGACTTCTTCATCGGCCGCAAGCCGCACGAGGTGTCGATCAAGGAAGCGGGCATCTGGACGGTCGTCTGGATCGTCCTGGCCGGTCTTTTCGGGCTCGGTCTGCTCGTCTTCGGCGGCGGTCAGCCGGCCGGCGAGTTCTTCGCGGGCTTCATCACCGAGAAGTCGCTGAGCGTCGACAACCTCTTCGTCTTCGTCCTGATCATGGCGAAGTTCGCGGTGCCCACCCAGTACCAGCAGCGCGTCCTGCTCGTCGGCGTCCTCATAGCCCTGGTCCTGCGGGCCGTCTTCATCGCCGCCGGGGCCGCGATCCTCGCCAGCTTCTCCTGGGTGTTCTACCTCTTCGGCGCCTTCCTGATATGGACCGCCTGGAAGCTCATCCAGGAGGCCCGCGCGGACGAGGAGGACGAGGAGTACGAGGAGAACAAGCTGCTGAAGGCCGCGGAGCGCAGGTTCGGCGTGGCCGACCGGTACCACGGCACCAAGCTGTGGATACAGCAGAACGGCAAGCGCGTCATGACCCCGATGCTGGTCGTGATGCTCGCCATCGGTACCACCGACGTGCTGTTCGCCCTGGACTCCATCCCCGCGATCTTCGGACTGACCCAGGACCCGTACATCGTCTTCACCGCCAACGCCTTCGCCCTGATGGGTCTGCGGCAGTTGTACTTCCTCATCGGCGGCCTGCTCAAGAAGCTGGTCCACCTCTCGTACGGCCTGTCAATCATCCTCGGCTTCATCGGGGTGAAGCTGGTGCTGCACGCCCTGCACGAGTCCGGTGTCCACGTGCCCGAGATCAGCATCCCGGTCTCGCTCGGTGTGATCTGCGCGGTCCTCGCCGTCACCACGATCACCAGCCTGCTGGCCACCAGGAAGCAGGGGGCCGTCGAGGCTGCGCAGGCCGGAGGCGAGGGCGCTCGGAAGGACAGCGTCGACGTCTGACGGCGACGACGCGGAAGCCCGCGATCCCGCACTGCTCCCCAGCGGGGTCTCGTCGCGACGCGGGGCCCGGTCCCACCGGCACCGGGCCTCGCAGCCGAAAAGATGAGAGGTGTCCGAAAAGAGTGGAATGCGAACCCTGTAGGTCTCTGCGACCATCGCCGCATGATCACTCGGCTCCGGTCGCTCACCCCTTCATGGACGATCCTCGTGCCGGTGCTCGCGATCGTCCTGCTGGTCTTCACCTGGGGCCGAGACCTGCCCGGCGCGGTCGTCGGCCTGGTCACCGTCGTCCTCGCCGGGTCCGTCCTCGCGGCGGTGCACCACGCCGAGGTGGTCGCCCACCGGGTCGGTGAGCCCTTCGGTTCCCTGGTGCTCGCCATTGCCGTCACGGTCATCGAGGTGGCTCTCATCGTCACACTGATGGCGGACGGCGGGGACAAGAGTTCCACCCTGGCCCGGGACACGGTCTTCGCCGCCGTGATGATCACCTGCAACGGCGTCGTCGGACTGAGCCTGCTGGTCGCCTCCCTGCGGCACGGCACGGCAGTCTTCAACCCCGAGGGCACGGGTGCGGCGCTGGCCACGGTGGCCACACTGGCCACGCTCAGCCTGGTGCTGCCGACCTTCACCACCAGCAAGCCCGGACCCGAGTTCTCCAGCGTCCAGCTGACCTTCGCCGCGCTGTCCTCACTGATCCTTTACGGCCTGTTCGTGGCCACCCAGACCGTGCGCCACCGTGACTACTTCCTGCCCATCACCCGACAGGGCGAGGTCATCACCGACGACGACCACGCCCGGCCCCCGTCCGCGCGCACCGCCTGGACCAGCCTCGCCCTGCTCGCGCTGGCCCTGATCGGCGTGGTCGGCCTGGCCAAGGGCGTGTCACCCACGATCGAGTCGGGCGTGGCGGCGGCGGGCCTGCACCACGCCGTGGTCGGCGTGATCATCGCCCTGCTCGTCCTGCTGCCCGAGACGATCGCCGCACTGCGCTCCGCCCGCCGTGACCGGGTGCAGACCAGCCTCAACCTCGCGCTCGGCTCCGCGATGGCCAGCATCGGTCTGACCATCCCGGCCGTGGCGCTCGCCTCGGTCTGGCTGTCCGGGCCGCTCGTCCTCGGCCTCGGCGCGACCCACATGCTGCTGCTCGTGCTGACCGTGGTGGTCAGCTCCCTGACCGTGGTGCCGGGCCGGGCCACCCCCCTGCAGGGCGGCGTCCACCTCGTGCTGTTCGCGGCCTACCTGGAACTGGCGATCAACCCTTAGACGTCATCTCATTTGGTGAGTCTGCGGTAGCAGATGAGGGTGCAGGCGATGGCGGTGAAGGCCAGGAAGTGCTCGGCCTTGCGTTCGTAGC